>JAHHRF010000115.1 GCA_020025955.1 Sutterella sp. | reverse complement strand
TAGACGACGTTGTATCGATCCGCACATTGACATCGTCTTCAAAGGTCATCGTGGCGGGCGACTCATAATGATGGTTCAAGATGCCCGCCAAAATGACGGACTTATCATCGGCAAACTTCGCATTATTGATGTTCACGTCTACCGACTTCTTAAACGTCATGTCATTGGTACTGTTCTCTGTCTCCGTAGATTGAACGACGCCCGTCGCAATCCCATACACCCCATAGTACCATCGCAATGAAGACTGAATCGCTGGGGCATTGAGCGTCACCTTCGTCGTGCCGTTCACAATAATTTGGGTATGAAAGGGTTTGCGCTCAGGAAACCAAACGGCAAAGGCCCCTGGATTTTTCGGAAAGTCATAAGGTTTAATGTTCCAGTTGTCTATCTGGACATTGACCTCATCGAGTGTGATGGTTGCCGTCCCTTTGGGATAGAGGACAAGAGGGGTGGTTTGAGGGGCCGCCACAGCATTACCCAGCATGACGGTGAGCGCCACGCCGACGGCTTGATTCACGGCTGTTCGTTTCATAAAACATCTCCCGAGAAGTCCCGAGACGCTGGACGTGCCCACTTAAGGACCCACGTCAGTATCTATCGGTGACTTGATGCCGTTTTGTACGGCATTTTTGTTGTCTAACTTTTCGATATTAACACCTATCCCCTCTACTCCACAAACTCAAGGTAATTCGCCGTCGTATTTCCGTACATTTCCAAGGGATGAGACAAAATGCCTTACACAAAAAATCACAACATCTGTACTATGACTCCCCATATCAAGAAACAAAATGACAGGCAGGCATTCCGATTTTTCTTGCCCTTATCCTCCCTGCCCCCTCTAGAAGTCTCCCCTTGAGCCGAATCGTTTCCCCAACAGGATGGCGCCTCAAATTGGGACCGTTTCCCAAAAAGAAAAGGCCTGACGGGGGGTGACCCATCAGACCTTCTTCGCCCCGAACGGAGCAAACTACCTTCACGAATTAGCGAATCGTCGCGTCCTTCGAGATGTGACCGTTGCCGTAGAGGATTTCTACACGACGGTTAAGCCAACGACCTTCTGCCGTCTCGTTGGAATACTTAAAGGACTTACCCATGCCTTCAACGTGAAGTTGCTCGGGGTTCAAGCCTTTGGAGACAAAGAAATCACGCACGGCTTGAGCGCGCTTTAACGACAACGCCTTGTTGTAGGCGTCCGTCCCTAACGCATCCGTCCACCCACGAAGGGTGATGCGCGTGCCTGCGGGTTGCGCCTTGAGGACCTTCAAGGCCGCCATCAAAGTGGCGCTTTCTTCATCCACCAACACGGCCTTATCAAAGGCAAACTTCACCCCCT
>JAHHRF010000114.1 GCA_020025955.1 Sutterella sp. | reverse complement strand
CACTTCAACCGCGTGAGGCGTGTTTTTCCCCATCGAAACAGCTACCCCAACGAGGTCTTCAGGACGCGTGGGCTTGGGTTCTTTAACCCACTTTGCTGCGTCCCATCGGTACCACGAGGCGTGATCTGGCGCGTCGGCACCCCACGGACAAACCGTGGTCGCGTCGTTGGTCTTCAAGAGACCGTCCGCTTCCGTGAATTGCCAGGCGCTGAGACCAGCAAAGTACCCGTCTTCGTCGAAGGTGAAGACGGTAAGAAGTTCGTTATCTTGCATGTGCAATTACTCCACTCGTAAATTAGCGGCATTGAGGCCGCGCTCTTCTCGCTACTCAGTTGCGGTAGGACACTCGCTCTCGCTCCGTGTTCACCCAACCGGGCGCAAGTCTTGGGTCGTCCGTATTTGCCATGGTGGCAAAACAGTCGACAAAACCATTGGTCACTTCCCTGAGATTAGCCTTACTGGCGCTAAGCAAAAAGCCCGCGCTCTTCTCAAAGAACGTGGGCTTAATGCCCCCAAAGGGGCTACGCTACGCGACGCGTTCAAAATTTGGTGTACGGTCAAAAAAGGACGCATTGCGTCGTACTACGAAGAGAAATGCAGACTTGAAAACCACATCCTCCCTTCTTTAGGGAACCTACAATTGGACGAGGTGACCGCCCCCGTCGTCATTCAATGCCTACGCCCTCTCCAGAGGCGCGGGCATTTAGCCACACTCAAGCGTGTTGCCATGCGCCTTCGCGAAATCCTCGACTTGGCGGTTTGCGCAGGTCTCATCCATGCCAATCCATTGTCTCGAGTCTCCCGTGTCTTTCCTTCTCCTAAGGTCTCACCTATGCCGTCTATTCGGTGGCAGGAATTAGATATTGCCTTCGAAGCGCTGAAAGACTGGGCACCACAAACCAGAGTTCTCTTCCTGTGGCAACTTTCTTCCATGCTCCGCCCCTCGGAAGCCGTCTCCGTCCGTAAAGACTGGCTCGATGGAGATACACTCACTATCCCAGCCGACGAAATGAAGATGAGGCGCCCTTTCAGAGTCCCTCTCACTTCTCTACATCTTTACGTCCTCGAATGCGCCAAGGCGCTCTCGCCAAGACCCAGGAGTCCGTTTCTCTTTTCATCGAACCGCTCCAGTCGTCCGAGGTCGTCGCAAACGCTATCGAAAGCCCTCAACAAAACGCCTCTGAATGGTCGTCTCGTTGCTCATGGGCTTCGATCTATGGCTCGTACGTTTTTAGCCGACCAAGGCGTACATTTCGAGGTAGCAGAGGCTTGCCTCGCCCACCTTACGGGAACGGCAGTCTCTCGTGCTTACCTGAGGTCCGACTACCTCCAGCAAAGAAG
>JAHHRF010000113.1 GCA_020025955.1 Sutterella sp. | reverse complement strand
GGGACGAAACCTATGATGTGATCGTGGTGGGCTCGGGCTTTGCCGGGTTAGCCGCCGCCATTGAAGCGAAGAAAGCGGGCGCGAGCGTGATCGTCTTGGATAAGATGCCCACAGCCGGGGGTAATTCCATTATTAACGGCGGCATTATGACCGCTACGGGGTGCCCGCAACAAAAGAGTCGCGGCATTAAGGATTCGCCTGAACTCCTTGAAAAGGACATCTTAAAGGCGGGGCTCTACATGAACGACCGTGAAAAGGTTCGTGTCATGGCCGAAAACGCCTATGACAACTACCTCTGGACCGTAAAGGAATTGGGCGTTGAGTATCTGCCGGATGCCATCGGTCAGGAAGGCGGTCACTCGGTACCGCGTTATGTCACCACGAAGGAAGGCTCGGGCGCTGGGATCGTCAATAAAGAGCTCGAAATGTGTAAGAAGCTCGGGATCCCGATCCAGTTAAAGACCTACGTGGAAAAGATTGTTCGTAACGACGAGGGTCGTGTGGAAGGCTTGATTGTCCGCAAGGGTTATCGCTTCCCGAAGGCAGGCTCCGGCAAACAGATGGCCTTGCGTGCCACCCGTGGTGTGATCCTTTGCTACGGCGGCTTTGCTCGTGACGTCGACTATCGCATGCTCCAGGATCCGAAGTTGGACGGCAAACTTGACTCCACCAACCAGCCTGGCGCCACGAGTGAACTCTGGCGCGAAACGAGCCGTATTGGGGCCATGCAGGTTCAAAACGACTGGATTCAGTCCGGTCCCTGGGGCAGCCCCCGCGAAAAGGGCATGGGCTCGGGGTGGAAATTCAATCAGTGCGCCGCAGCCGAATACGGGATTTGGGTGAATTCCGACGGGAAGCGTTTCATTAACGAACTCGCGAACCGCAAGATCCGCGCCGACGCCATTATGGTGGAACTCGGTAAGGGCAAGAAGTGCTACGCCATTTGCGACCAGCAAGGGGTGGATCCCTTGATTGAACAGCGTCCAGGCACCTTGGAATTCTTGTTAGAAAACAAGATCATTGACAAATATCCGACCCTGAAAGCGTTGGCTGAGGCGAACCACATTCCGTATGACGCCCTGAAGGCGCAAGTTGATGAATTCAACGGCTTCGTGAAGGATCGCAAGGACCCGAAACTTGGTCGTTACATCAATAACGTGGAAAAACCCATGGATAAGGGCCCCTGGTACTTGGGCGAACTCCTCCCGAAGGTGCACCACTGCATGGGTGGCTTAGTCACGGACTTGGATGGGCGTGTGATGGACGTCTCCACCGACAAACCCATTCCTGGGCTCTTCGCCGCGGGTGAATCTGCAGGTCGCGTGCACGGTGCCGTGCGCTTAGGCTCGGTAGCGATCCTTGATTGCTTGGTCTTCGGCCGTATGGCAGGGAAGGCAGCCGCAGCCAATAAGTAAGTGACAAGAAGGGGGCCCTTTTTGGGCTTCCTTAAACCTAACGCTCCTTGTGGTGTGCGCTCTCGCGAGATCGTTGATTTCGTGGGGGCGCACT
>JAHHRF010000112.1 GCA_020025955.1 Sutterella sp. | reverse complement strand
GGGACGAAACCTATGATGTGATCGTGGTGGGCTCGGGCTTTGCCGGGTTAGCCGCTGCCATTGAAGCGAAGAAAGCGGGTGCGAGCGTGATCGTCTTGGATAAGATGCCCACGCCCGGGGGCAACTCCATTATCAATGGGGGCTTGATGGCCGCTACGGGGTGCCCGCAGCAGAAAGCCCGTGGCATTGAAGACTCGCCAGAACTCTTTGAAAAGGACATCTTAAAGGCAGGGCTCTACATGAACGACCCGAAGAAGGTGCGTCTCATGGCTCAGAATGCCTATGACAACTATGTCTGGACCGTCAAGGAATTGGGCGTTGAGTATCTGCCAGATGCCATCGGTCAGGAAGGCGGTCACTCGGTACCGCGTTATGTCACCACGAAGGAAGGCTCGGGCGCTGGGATCGTCAATAAAGAGCTCGAAATGTGTAAGAAGCTCGGGATCCCGATCCAGTTAAAGACCTACGTGGAAAAGATTGTTCGTAACGACGAGGGTCGTGTGGAAGGCTTGATTGTCCGCAAGGGTTATCGCTTCCCGAAGGCAGGCTCCGGCAAACAGATGGCCTTGCGTGCCACCCGTGGTGTGATCCTTTGCTACGGCGGCTTTGCTCGTGACGTCGACTATCGCATGCTCCAGGATCCGAAGTTGGACGGCAAACTTGACTCCACCAACCAGCCTGGCGCCACGAGTGAACTCTGGCGCGAAACGAGCCGTATTGGGGCCATGCAGGTTCAAAACGACTGGATTCAGTCCGGTCCCTGGGGCAGCCCCCGCGAAAAGGGCATGGGCTCGGGGTGGAAATTCAATCAGTGCGCCGCAGCCGAATACGGGATTTGGGTGAATTCCGACGGGAAGCGTTTCATTAACGAACTCGCGAACCGCAAGATCCGCGCCGACGCCATTATGGTGGAACTCGGTAAGGGCAAGAAGTGCTACGCCATTTGCGACCAGCAAGGGGTGGATCCCTTGATTGAACAGCGCCCGGGTACGCTTAAATTCTTGTTAGAAAACAAGATTGTCGACAAGTATCCGACCTTGAAAGCGTTGGCCGAAGCCAATCACATTCCGTATGACGCCCTGAAGGCGCAGGTGGATGAATTCAATGGCTACGTTAAAGCCCGTCATGACCCGATTTGGGGTCGTTACATCAACAATGTGGAAAAACCCATGGATAAGGGGCCCTGGTACTTGGGCGAACTTCTTCCGAAGGTGCACCACTGCATGGGTGGTTTGGTGACCGATGTGGACGGTCGTGTGATGGACGTCTCCACCGACAAACCGATCCCAGGGCTCTATGCCGCCGGCGAAGCCACGGGGCTCGTGCATGGCGCCGTGCGCTTAGGGACGGTGGCGATCCTGGACTGCCTCTTCTTTGGCCGTATGGCAGGGAAGGCAGCTGCTGCCAATAAGTAAGTGACAAGGAGGGAGTCCTTCTTGGGCTCCCTTGAAAGTAGAACGCTCCTTGTGGTGTGCGCTCTCGCGAGATCGTTGATTTCGTGGGGGCGCACT
>JAHHRF010000111.1 GCA_020025955.1 Sutterella sp. | reverse complement strand
GCTTATAGAGACGACTGAGGAATGCTCGTCGGTTCAAATCAACGTCCATGCCCTGCATCTTCATCCACGCTGCAAAGTCCGTGTACAACGTCTGCCCGTGCATGAGCTCGTGGCTGGTCGTGTCACGGATGAGGCGTTCGCCCATCCATGCGTGGACCACGTCCATCATCGTGCGGTATTCCTGCGTCGAATCGACAACCGCCTTCGGCGTATGCAACCCGTCTTCCAAGTAAGCTCGTAAGCCTTCCAGCATCCAGTTGAGAATGCCAGCGTGCTCACGTTGAAGCTTGTCAGCGAAGTGCTTGTCCAACTGCACGTCGGGGTCGGTCAAGAAATTACGCGGGAACTCAATGTCCGCAATGCGTCGCCAGATCCCTTCGTCGTCGCCACTGATGTTCGGAAGGTAGTTCGTCCCCATCACCAGTAACCACGTGGGCTTGATATCAATCTCAGTGCGTCCATAGGGTGCACGCGCCGTAATCGTGTCTCGCCCGGTCAATCGCTTGATGTCCGCTTCACGCAATCGATTCTCTCGACTCGTTTCCGAACAGTACACAAAACGTGCTCCTTGGAGTTTCACAATGTCAGCGCGGGCGCTACCCGCCTTGCTTTCGCCATACCCAAGCAACGTGCTCTCAAGGATTGCCACCGCATAGGTGCCCATCACAGTGGCAACCGTTTCCAAGAACACCGACTTACCGTTACACCCAACGCCACGGAGGATGCCCATCACGTCTTCGCTCGGGGCGCCAATGAGCATTTGCCCGAGGAGCCGCTTGATGTACTCAATCTTTTCTGCATCCCCACAGAACCAATCGCGTAAGCCTTTCTCCCACGTCGGACACTTCGCGGTCGGGTCGTACGCAACCGAGCAACAACGAAAAACTTTAAGCTCTTGGTTGTTCGGTACTACCGTCATGTCTCGTAAGTTGAGCACGCCGTTACGCACCCCGAGGAGAAAAGGGGTTTGGTCGAACTCGTCACTCGTTGAGCACATCTCGCGAAAGGAACGAAGGTACTTCTCATAGGTCGCACCCTTAGACACAAGCGAGTTCTGCGTCTTGATCATGAACTTCGCCAGTGCTTCTTTGGCGTCATCGTCCTCGAGTGCAGCTAGCTCAGCGGGCAACTGGTTAATCACGACGTTACGGATTGCGTCATAGACGCGTTGTTCCCCCATCGCCTTGTCCCAGCGCCCCTCGTCTTCGTCGAACGCGTACCACGTGCCTTTGTCCAACACGTAGGTCGCACGCCCTGCAATCTCTTTCATCACACGAAAGACAACTCCCGAATCGTCGTAGGTTGCGCTTAACCCCGTCGTGAGAAGTCGAGCTTTCGTTGCATAGGAACGATACGTCACGGCGCCCATGCGGTCAGACTTAAACGTCGCCCAACGGTGCGCACACGCTCGCGGGTCATAGGCTTCAGGGAAGAGCGCACTAATCTCATCCCAGAGCGCTAAGCCATCTGCCGAGCCACAGGTCTGGTGATGAATCGCCATGCCCAGTCGTACCCAGTTATCGTGCGTGCCTTTGCCAAGGTCGAGCACCCCAGCCAATGCCAGTGCGTGTAACTCTTGACGCATTCGGTCTAACGTTACGCCGGGCATCGGAGGCGTGGGGGGAACGAGGTCGGGGACCGACTGATCGCCAAACAC
>JAHHRF010000110.1 GCA_020025955.1 Sutterella sp. | reverse complement strand
TCTTCACCGGGTTCATCTTCTCGTCCTTCGACTCAAAGTGACCGTCCGTGATCAACACGAGGGCTTCAGGCTTGGAGAGCGTTTGATTGAAGCGCTTCTGGGCACGTTCCCCTAACCAAGTGGGACGACCAAAGACCTCTAACGTCTCAGGAATGGCCTTAAAGGTCTTGATGAACTCTTCAGCACTACGCTTTTCCGAAGGGACTAACTCGGCGTACGGCGCCACGGTGATGAGTTCAGAGGCCATCGACTGGGCGTCAAGCGCTTGGGCCGCCTTACCCATGAAGGTTTTCACCACGTCCATACGGGTGGCTTTCGCCTTTTTCTCGGCGTCCGACACCGTGAGGTGGGCGTCCTTTTTCACGTCCACGACCTTCTCCATCATGGAGCCCGAGGCGTCTAACAAAAAGGCAAAGCGCTCTGCCGACTTCCCACACTGAAGGCTGGGTGCCGCGGCAAGCCCCGTGGCCACAAGGCTCAGCCCTAACCATAACGATACAGTTTTGATTTTCATATTTAACTCTTAGAACTGGTGCTTAATGCCAACGGTAAAGGCGTAATCCTGACGGTACTTCTTGCCATCTACGTACTCAAAGGCGCCGTAGAGACGCGTCTTGTCCGTGAACTGGCCGTTTACGTTAAAGCCGTAGTAGTAAAGCGTCCCAAAGACGTCTTTCACTTCCGCGGGGATAACCTTGCCGTCAACCCCCGTGAGGCGAACGGTTTGTTTACCCGAGAACTGATGCTTGATACCGGCTTTCAATTCCACCTGACCGTAGCGCTTGTCTAACGAGTTGATGCCACCGAAGTTGAACTTCTTCCCGACGACCACACCAGCACGACCCACTAAATAGTTGCCATTGCCCTCTTCGACCTTGAGCCCTGAGGACGTGACATAGTTCGCCCCACGACCATGGAAGTAAGAGAGCTGCAACTGCGGTTCCACGAAGACGTGGTCATGCCAGAGGCGATCGTCAGTGGAGGAATTCATGGCAAACATGTGACCAATTTCCACCGAAGCGCCAAAGCCCTGGGTGTTGTAATGAGCATGGCTCAACCCCGTCCCGACATTGTCGCGACCGTCAATCGTTTGTCGGTAGTGACCCATCATTGCTACGAGGTCCGCATAGCTCCCATTGCGATGCATCCAGGTGCCGTAGACCTTGGCGCTATATTGCTGAGTTTTCCCTGTGGCTAAGCCGTCCAACGTGGTTTGATCTGCGTGGGCAAAACGTAGGGCCCCACCCACGAGCCAAGCACGCTTTTCGTTAACCGTGGCAAAGGTGTCATAGCCCACATGGATCCCATGCGTCTTTTGATCGAGCACATCGATAAAGCGTTCTTTACGGGTTTCGAGTTTCCCCCAAGCGCCCGCTTGCGAGCCATAACGGACTTCACCTAAACGCGTACGAAGGTCCGTGTCTTCGGCAAACCACCCAGCGACAATACTGCGAGACGACCCAACATCGACTTGATCTTGCGCTTCCGGCGGCAAGGGCGTGCCACCTGGCTGCGTCGGATCCTCGGGTTTGGCACGCATCAAGTACCAACCGCCCGCACCCGTCCCTTTAAATTTGGTGTCATCACGACGTGCGTCGTTATCCTCAAAGTCAAAGGCTGCGAGCTCAGTGTCCGTCAAGAAGGTTAAATGCCAGGTTTCGAGACCCCCGTTTCGGAAGT
>JAHHRF010000011.1 GCA_020025955.1 Sutterella sp. | reverse complement strand
TTTTGCACTAACTCTATATCCCGCTGGTTATAGAGTAGGTAACCCGTAGTTTAGGAGTGTCTTAGAGGTGAGCCTTCAAGAAGGCAGCCCCCTCTTCCAAGGCCTTCATGGCTTCCGGCATCATGCGCGAGAAGTGAAGGAAGGCATGGAGCACACCGGGATACTCTTCAAAGTGAACTTCATGACCGTAGGCCTTGAGTAACTGAGCTAACGCCACGCTGTCGTCCGATAAGGGATCGTACTCGGCGCTAATCACGAAGGCGGGCGGAACAGCCTTCTTTAAATCGCAGTTAAACAAGCAGTAGTACGGGTCTTCAATCTGCGAAGCATCCGCTAAGTATGCGTCTTCGTAGCTCTTTAAGTCTTCGGGACGCAACCAATCCCACGTACCACCGTAGAGCTGGCGGGAGCGACCGTCGCGTAACCCAAAGAGACCGTAGTAGAGCAAGACGGACACGATTTCACCGCAAGCCACCGCTTTATCGCGAATCCAGAGAACGCTCGCCATCGAGAGATAAGCCCCTGCGGAATCCCCCGCAAAGCTAATCTTGCTCGCATCAATACCGTGCTCGGCTTGATGAGCGTGGAAATACGCCACCACGTCGGCCACTTCTTCAATGGGCTGCGGATGACGGGCTTCCGGCGACAAGGTGTAATCCACCCCAATCACGGTTGCCCCCGTCTTTTCCGCCAGAATACGCATGATGCGATCGTGCGTATCGTTGTTGCCCACGAGGAAGCCACCCCCATGGATGAAGTACAAGGTCGAAACCGGCTTTTCAACCGCCTGGTAGATACGAGCCGTCACGGCGCCGTGGCGGGTTGCCACCGATACATCTTCCTTACGAAGCATCTCGGGACCGCCCTCGTTCCAGAAACGACGTTCTTTGATGTAGGCTTCGCGCATGGCGGCAAAGCTACCGTCATTTTCTTCCGTCGGTTGGGAAAGCTGGAAATCTAAAACAGCTTTCATATCCCCCTTCAAGAGGGCCGGAACATCTAAGCGATTATTGACTTGACTCATTTCGATAAAACTCCATAGCTTTTTTAAAGCACAACGTATTTCGTCTTAACGGCGAAGAATTAGAGCGAGATCCCGTTGGTTTCCGGGGCCCAGAACACACTGACCACCAAACCGATGAAGGAGATGATGATCCCACCGATCACCACGGCTTCACTCCCGTAGGCCACCAACATCGGATACAAGAAGAAGGTGGAGAAGATCGTGGCAACACGGGTGATACTCATCGCCACCCCAACCGAGGAAGCACGAATGTCCGTGGAAAATAATTCATTCGGGTAGAGCCACTGCAAGATGCCAGGACCGCCAGCAGCTAAGGCATAAACCAACAAGCACAGTAAGAGCACGATCAAGTTGTCGGTGAAGACATACAGTAAGCCCATGGCCACCGTCATGATCAAGAAGCTATAGACGCAAACCGTACGGCGACCAATCACACCCACTAACCACATAGCGGGGAAGCAGCCCGTAAAGAAGGCAATACTGATCACGGTGTTGCAAATCATGGCCGTCTGCGGGGTGACGTTGGAGTAGTCCGCCATGATCTGGGTACCGAACATGTAGACCGTGAACATCGGAACGACCTGGCAGATCCAAATCGTGGCCACGAATAAGAGGTTGCGAAGGTTGTCGCCCTTGAAGATCTTCTTCACGTCCGGGCTCTTCGGCTTTTCGTTAGCAAAGCGCTGGAAGACTTCTTCGCTCACGTCCGCGCCAAATTCCTTAAAGATGGCACGCGCTTCTTCCACACGACCCTGAAGGAGCAACCAACGGGGCGATTCTGGAATACCCATACGACCAAAGAAAACGAGCATGCAGGGGATCACCGCACTGGCTAACATCCAACGCCAGCTGTCTGCGAAGTCGTAGCAGTAGTAGCCCACGACGGTTGCAAAGATACCGCCCACATACCAAACGGCAGCAATCGTCCCCATGGACCAAGCACGGTTTTTAATTGGGGAGAATTCAGCAACCATACTGGTTGCAATCGGGTAGTCACCCCCGATCAAAACACCAATGAAAAAGCGCGCAATAATCAATTCCGTCGGGGTCGTCACAAACGCAGACAACACCGAACAAAGCGCCAACAAGAGAATGTTGTAGCTTAAGATTTTTTTGCGACCAATCTTGTCGCCAATGTAGCCGAAGATGAACGTGCCTACGCCCAGACCCACGAAGGTACTGACCGTCACTAAGCCCACACCAAATTCGTCTAACTGGAATTCTTGCATCAAGCTTTCAAGGGCCACCCCAATGATGATGAGGATATAGCCGTCAATAAATGAGGCGCCACTGGCAAATAACGTAATCAGGCGGTGCCTACCACTTACTTTTAGATTGTCAAATGCAGCTAACGTTGACATATTTTTTCCTTGAAAGTCGATGAGATCAGAAAAAAGGGGTTAGCCCGTAGGAGCAAAAGGCTAACCCCGATCATTGTTTTAACCGTTGCGATATTCGATACCGAATGTCCCTCGCGGTAATTCCCACTTTTCGAACAAGGTCTTGCCGCACAAGAAGCGACAGGTCCCGCATTCTAAACAGCCGGCGTAGTCGAATTTGTAGTTCCCTTCTTCATCGATGGAGTACAAACCCGCGGGGCAGGCTTTGACTAACTTCATGAACTCGTTGCGATCGATTTTGTCGGCCGCCTTGAGCACAATGTGGGCGTTTTCTTCGTCAACGTAGAACTTGTTAACACCAAGCTTCTCGTCAACATTCATGTATTCCGTCATATCGCTTTACCTCCGTTGTAGGCATCCTTGAGCATGTTGATGAACCCAACTTCCTTCAAACGCTTGAAAAGCTTCTTGCGTAAGGGTTCAGAGGGCTTTTCACCGATCACAAACACGTCACGCATAATGCCGTTCATGAGCTTGGGATAAGCGTTGAAAAGACGATCGTTTTCGAAGAAGGCCGGCAGATCCTTGTAGAGCTGCAAGTCTTGCATCACGAAACTCTGTTCAAGACGCGTCTGATAGACACGCAAAGCATTGGCGGAGAAGTCATTACGCTTCAAAGCTTCCAACACAGCCTGAGCTGCGTAGTCGCCCGAGCCAATGGCTAAGTCAAGACCGCGAACCGTAAAGCCCTGGTTGATACAGAAACCAGCAGCGTCACCGATCACCATCACGCCATCGGCGTAAAGCTTCGGACACATGTTGATCCCTGCTTCCGGCACCATGTGACCGGAATACTCAACCATCTTGCCGCCTTCGATCAACGGCTTAACAACGGGATGGTTCTTGAAGTCTTCGAGCATCTTGGGGACGCTCTTGTTGCTGTCGCCAATGTGAGCTAAGCCACAGACCACGCCTAACGAGACCGAGTCCTTGTTCGTATAGAGGAACCCGCCCCCCATCAAACCGTTGGACGGCGTACCGGCAAACAACCAAGCCACGCCTTCGCCCTTAGCTAAGCCGAAACGCTTTTCAACTTCGCCGCTGGGGAATTCGATCAATTCCTTAGCGCCGACGGCCATCGTGGACGGATCCATCGGACGGGTCGCGAGACCCAACTGTTCCGTCAAGATGCTGTTCGCCCCTTCGGCGATGATCACGCATTTGGCGTCAATGACATCGCCGTCGGCTTCAATACCAACGACCTTGCCATTGTCGTCCTTGACGATCTTGTCAACGCGAATGCCATAAATGATCTGCGCGCCAACTTCTTCTGCCTTACCCGCTAACCACTGGTCAAAGGGACCACGCAAGACGGTGTAAGACTTTTCATTCTTCGTACAGGGTTCAGCCGAGCGGTAATCCATCGTGGTACCACTCTGGGCTTCCATGAACGACACTTTTTCGGTCGTCACGATACGTTCAATCGGGGCTTCGTCTGCGAAATCAGGGATCACTTTTTCCAGACTGTGACCATATAAACGGCCCCCCGTCATGTTCTTGGCGCCCGCGTAGTTACCGCGTTCGATCACCAGAACATTCGCGCCGCCCTTCGCTAAAACGTAGGCAGCGGTGGCGCCAGCCGGACCAGCACCAATAATGACTGCGTCAAAGGCGTCCTCTTCCGACATGTCATCTCCTTATCAAGTTCTATGGGGTTCGACAAAAGAATCCAAAACTAGTCCGACCACGAGTTATCCTTTGAGGTCGGACTAGTTGAGTCTTATCTCTCGCTTTTAATTAAGCTAAAAGCGCCTGGAGCTTCGGAAGGATGACCTTGAGGTCACCGACGATACCGTAGTCGGCATACTTGAAGACCGGAGCCTTCTTGTCCTTGTTGATCGCGAAGATCGTGTTAGCCGTATTCACACCCACCATGTGCTGGATCTGACCGGACACACCAACGGCAACGTAGACTTCAGGCTTGAGCATGACGCCCGAGACACCGATGTAACGTTCGCGTTCCATCCACTGTTCGCCTTCAGCGATCGGACGGGAGCAACCGAGTTCAGCGCCCATAGCCTTGGCAAAGCCTTCGGCCAACTGGAGCTGTTCCTTTTCAGAGAAGCCGCGACCCACGCCAACGACGCGCTTGGCACGACCCAAGTCCACGGAACCAGCTTCTTTCTTCGTCACGCCGACACGCGTCACACCGCCAACAGCGGGAGCCACGAAGTCAACGTCAATCACATCGCCCGAGCGGGAAGCATCCGCTTCGAGAGCAGCGTAAGCACCCGGAGCCATCGTAATAATGGCAACCGTGCTTTCAACCTTTTCAGCGCTTAACGCCAAACCACCGTAAACCAAGTGGGTGAACGTGTCGTCGTTGATTTCGGTCACTTCATTGACGATACCAGCGTTGGTTAACTTAGCGACCTTAGCGGCGATGGCCTTGCAGCGCACGGAGGCGGGCATCACCAAGACGGCGGGCAATTCGTCAGCCGTGATGGCCTTAGCGATCGTGGCAGCGCAATCTTCGAGCATGGCGCCTTCCGGGAGACCCTTCACGACGACAGCCTTGTCGGCACCGAGACCGATGACATCATTAGCCTTGGCGGCATCCACAACGATGGAACGAACTTCCACACCAAACTGACGGCCGGCGGCGATGACTTCACCCTCACGAGCGGCCAAATCATTAAAGGTCCAAACTTTCACAAACTTGCTCATTTTTTTCTCCTGAATTCTGGCTTTTATCAGACCAATGCCTTACGAAGGTGGGCGGCGAAGGCTTCAATCGAAGCATCATCTTCACCTTCAATAACCACTTGAGCACGGTCCTTCTGGGGCTGAGCAAGGATGCTTTCAACAGCCACGGGGCGGTTTTCTAACGTGCAAGCGAAGTCGGAAGCGCTCATGACTTCAACGGGCTTCTTGGCGGCAGCCAAAATGGCACGCATAGCAGGAATCTGGGGCTCGTTGATGTCGGCGGTCACGCAGATCACGGCCGGAAGCTGAATTTCCAAGGTTTCAACTTCGTCTTCCAAGCTACGTTCAACAACAATCTTCTTTTCTTCGAGGCTAACGATGCGGCTCACAGCGTTCACGGTCGGGATGCTGAGGGCTTCGCCTAACAACAAGCCCGTCTGCTGGGCATAGATGTCAGCCGAACCGTTACCGCAGATCAATAAATCAAACCCACGAATGCTCAGAACACCGGATAAAACCTTAGCGGTTTCGTTCGGACGGAGATCTTCAAAGAGATCGTCCTGAACCAACAACAAGTTGTCGGGGCCGCGGGAAAGCACATCTTTTCGTGCCTTCGGGTTAGCCAAGCGCTTACCACCAACGGAAATGGCGGTGATTTCAGCACCTTCAACTAAAGACTTTGCCTGAACAGCCGCTTCGATTGCATTCAAATCAAAGGGGCTAATCTTCACCGTAGCCTTGCTTAAGTCAAGGGTGCGATCGGCGTTAACAACAATGTCCTGTTCTTCTTCAACAAACTTAAATGCAGAAAAGATTTTCATAGTAGTTCCAGAGGGTTTGAGTTGATGGCTAGTCGTTGGTCAAACCACTAGCCATCAAGGCTTTAAAAAAGATTACTTGTACTCGACCAAGCCGAAGTTCAAGTAGAAGTGACCCGGCTTGTCCGCATCTTCAACGTTGAAGTGCACGCAGCCTTCGCCGAACTTCCAGATACGGATGCGAACACGGCACCCCGGGAATAACGGCTTCGTGATACGGGTCTTGAAGCGCGTGAGGCGATCGGAGTCACCATCCAACACAGCGTTGATGATGTGACGCAAGGCGGTACCAGCGGTCGACACAGCGTGGAGGTTGGGCTTCGGATAACCGAACTTCTGAGCGTATTCCCAATCGATATGCTGCGGATGGTAGTCACCCGAGAGGCGATAGATGATGGCCTGGTTCAACGGGATTTCCTGTTCGCAGATCCAATCCGGTTCCGTTTCGGGAATTTCAACGATGTCCTTCGGAGCCTTCGGGCCACCCCAGCCGCCGTCGAAAATAGCGCAGTCCCAGCTTTCGTTCGTGAACAGAAGTTCGCCAGTTTCCTTGTCGCGCGTTTCGCCATAGTGCTGAGCCAACGTACCACGGCCTTCGCCACGGTCGAACAAGCCCTTGAGCGTAACCATCGTTTCGAAGGTACCTTCGACCTTGCTAAGCGGCTTCATCAAGCGGAAGTCGAAGCCCCAGTGAAGGCTGCCACCCCATTCGAAACCCCAGTCGATCGTTTTGGTCACTTCACTGGCCACGATCGGGCACGCGGCAATCATCGGTAAAACCTTCTGATCCTTTTCGTAGACATACTTCAGGTCAGTCTTGCCGTCGTAGCCAGCGCCACAACCCAATGCGAACAAGATGAGATCGCGGAAGTTGTAGTTGTAAATGAAAGGACCGTAGGTCTTGCCGACCATATCAAGTTTCAGAGCCATAACTCTCTCTCCTTTTGAAAATTACGTCTTATCGGTTGATTACAAGACGTTTTGTTTCGTCATTCTTCTCAGCCTTGAGAAGCTCTTTGACGATCTTTCCAGTGCAGGTATGTTGGAACCCTTGACGGAACTCCACGTATACCGGCAACTTGAATTCAGCTAAGCTGCGAGCACAGTGTTCAATCACTTCCTTCTTGGTAATCGACTCGCCATCCTTGATTCGCACATATGCCTTGACTTCCTGGTCACGGATCGGGTCAGGCACACCAATGACCGCCGCTTCGGCAATCTTGGGATGCGATACCAGTACGCGTTCAACTTCCGAACTGGAAATGTTTTCGCCACTGCGTTTGATGATGTCGATGGAACGGTCCACGAACCAGAAAACACCATCCTCGTCGATGCGACCTTTATCCTTGGTCATCATCCAGCCATCCCCGACTAAGGTCTCACGGGTGGCTTTTTCATTGTTTACATACCCCTTAAAGAGGGTGCGCCCCGGGATCCCACGGACCATGAAGGTACCGATTTCACCGGTGGGGACTTCGTCCCCGTTGTCGTCGACTAACTTGGCTTCGTAACCAAAGTACGGACGACCCACGGAGGGGAAGCGACGATCTTCTTCGGGCAGGGTCGTAATACAACCCACTAAGGTTTCGGTCATCCCGTAAGAATTCAACAGATCGACGCCAAAGCGATCCTTAAACGCTTGGTATTCAGTCTTCGAGAGCGGCAACGCGTAGAGCACATCACGTACGCAGTGATTACGTTCCCAAGCCTTCACCGGCTGCAACATAATCGTGCGAAGGATCATGGGAACCGCCTGAATGATCGTGGCGCGATACAAGCACACCGATTCCCAGAAGTGATGAGCGCTGAAGCGCTGCAACATCACCAACGTCCCCCCAACCGTCAAGGTCGGCATGCAGGCATTGCACTGGAAGTCCACATGGAAGTTAGGCATCGTCGTGAGCAACACATCTTCACGGTTCATGCGAGCCTGGGCGGAGGTAAAGAGCCCTGCCCAGATCAAGTTCGCATGCGTAATCTGTGCCCCCTTCGGAGCCGAGGTCGTCCCAGAGGTGAAGAGGATTTCCATCACGTCTTCGCTGTCGATGGGACGAACTTCCGTCAATTCTTCCGGCTGGTCACGTAAGGCTTCTTCAAAGATGACGCCTTCGCCCAAGTCGGCATGTTCTTCAATGTTGGTGACAAAAATCTTTTCAAACGGCTTAGCACTACGTTCGTAGGCGCGCCAGTGAGAAAGGAAGGCTGCATCACAAATCAAGCGAGTGGAATCAGCCGTTTTTACCAAGTGGTCAAACTCATTGGTGATGTAGCCGGTGTTCACCGTCACCATCACGGCCCCAATCTTCGCTAAACCAAACCAGACCTTAAGAAAGGACACGGTATTGGTCATTTGAACCATGACGCGGTCGCCCTTAGCGATACCGCTCGCAATAAACAAATTAGCCGCACGGTTAATTTCTTTATTGAGTTCTCCGTAAGTGTAGGAAATCGTATGCCCTAATTTATCCTGGGCGTGGACGCAGATTTTATCCTGGTTCTGTTTTGCCAGTTCTTCCCAAAACTGACGAAGGTTCTTATTGCCAACAATATCTAACATCGAGAGTCCCTTGAACCTCAGGGGGATGGGAAAAACCCTAATCCCCCATTGGTCCATTAAGTAAATGATCGTGAAAAGATGATCTATATATTATCTAATAATATATGTTTATCACTTTTTCAACAATACAATACCCTTTTCTTCGAGCTCAGCGATCTGTTGATCGTTGTAGCCTAAGCCCTCGAGAACGCTCTTGGTGTGTTCGCCGCGATCCGGCATACCACGCCAGATCTGGCCAGGACGATTCTTGAAGCGTGGCACAATGTTCGGGCCCTTAACGGTGCGACCGTTGGAACCTTCCCACGTCACGATGTCTTCACGAGCAACGTAGTGCGGATGGTTTTCAAGATCCTGAACCGTCATCATGCGACCGCCAGCAATCTTTAAGCGGCTCATCACGGCTTCAGCGTCAGCCAACGTCATATCGGCAAAGTACTTGTCGATGTCGGCTTCCGTTTCGGTACCGTGCGGCATGCTCAAGAGCAATAACTGGCAGCCTTCAGGACAGGCATCCGTCCCGATGAGGGCGTCCTTGCCCAATTCCTTCATCATGCCGGCGACTTGGCGGGCACCCACCAATTCCATCGTCATGTAGCCGTCCTTGCACTTGTAGACGCCACAGCCGACGCATAACGGATCCTTACCCATGTTGGAACGCGGGTAGACCTTGCCTTCGTTGAAGTAGTCCATCATGTAGTACTGGCCAACGCGCAAGAGGGCTTCGTACATGGAAACGTCGATGGATTCACCCTGACCCGTCTGCTTAGCACGATAGAGAGCAGCCAAAGCGGAACTCAAGACCGTGAAGCCAGCGAAGTAGTCACCTGCGTACGGGAAGGCGGGAACAGGCTGTTCGACCGTACCGTTCTGAACGAGGTAGCCAGAGAAGGCCTGAGCGATCAAGTCATAGCTCGGGAGGTTGATGTAGTTGGGGTCGCCCCAGTGGCCGTAGCCGGACAAGTGAGCGATCACCAAAGCAGGGTTGGCACCCCACAAGAGTTCGTCAGTGATCCCGTGGCGCGGCCAGGAGGGACCCTTGCTGGATTCGATAAGGATGTCGGTGTCCTTCATCAAACGCAAGAAGGCTTCGCGACCTTCTTCAGCGAACATGTTCAACGTAATGGTCTTAAAGTTACGACGAGCGAGTTCGCAGTAGTTGCGTTGGACACGGATGGTATCCGGATAGCTGGTGTTTTCAATCCAGATAACATCGGCACCCCATTCAGCCATCATGTGAGCGGGGAAGGGCCCAGCAATTTCCATTGCGGACACAACCACACGAACGCCATGAAGAGGCCCGAAATCCGGCTTTTGGTTCAAACTCATTTTTCTCTCCTCTACAACCCCAGAGTCTCTAGCTCTGGGGCTGCATCTTTTACTTAAACGCGATTAACGATACTTCTTGAGAACTGCACGACCTAAGGTCAAGATCTGCATTTCGTCCGTACCACCAGAGATGCGGTCAACGCGGAGGTCACGCCAGAAGCGGCCCACACGGTGATCCCCGGCAACGCCCATGCCACCTAAAACCTGCATGGCCTTGTCGACCACGGAGAAGGCAGCGTTAGCGCAGTACCACTTGCACATGGCGGCATCACCCGTATCCATCACGCCGGTCTTATCAGCCTTCCAAGCAGCCTGATAGATCATGTGACGCATGTTGGCCAAGGCGGTTGCCATTTCGGCGAACTTCAACTGGGTCAACTGATAGCGGTAGATCTTTTCGCCGAACTGTTCGCGCTGGTTAGCGTACTTAGCAGCGTCTTCGAAGGCGCAGTAAGCGATACCGTAGTTCGTGCAAGCCACCAAGAAGCGTTCGACGTCGAACTCGTCCTTAACGCGCTGGAAGCCCATCCCTTCCTTGCCGAAGAAATCCTTTTCTTCCAACTCAACGTTTTCGAAGTAGATTTCGCAGCAGCTATCCATCTTAAGACCGAGCTTCGGAAGCTTTTCCTTCTTGATGCCAGCCTTGGACATGTCAACGAAGAATTCCGAGAAGATCGGCTTATCGGGGGAGGCAGCGTCGCGAGCCATCACCACTAAGTAGGGGCAATGATAGGAGCTCGTGATGAAGGCCTTGTGACCGTTCAAGTAGATCTTGCCGTCGCGGCGTTCGTACGTCGTCGTCAAGCTGCCGACGTCAGAACCAGCGCCCGGTTCGGTAATAGCAGAGTTCCACATCTGCTCGCCCGTACCTAAGAGGGCAACGATCTTTTCGATCTGTTCGGGTGTACCGTTATGGAGAACGGACGTTACGCCAGGGAGCTGATAAAGAACATAGGTCGGGGCCCCGTTGCGGCCCAATTCTTCCCAGATGGCAGCGAGCGTGACTAAGTCAGACTCTAAACCGCCATAGCTTTCCGGCAATAACAAACGATCGATACCGAGATCGGCTAAGGCCTTGACCCAACGAATCGGATAAGTGCTGTTCTTGTCGCACTCGTCAAAGTACGTTTCCCAGTTTTCACTTTCCATCAGTTCTCGGACACCGGCCACGAGCAACTGTTGTTCATCACTAAGTTCAAAGTTCATTTTTGATCCTTTTATTTGGATGGTTGGTTGAAGCAATTGGTCAGAATTACTTCCATTCCTTGTTAGCGCTAGCTTCCTTGAAGAAGGAGACCGCGATCACAATGTTGACGAAGAAGAGCAAGCAGCCGCCAACAATAATGGCCGTTTGGAGGGGCTTAATACCGCCAAGAGCCATGAGGGAGAGTGCGATACCGCCCACTAAGAGGGACCACATCACACGAACCCAAACCGGGGGTTCGTCGTAGCCGCTCACATCCTTACAGGTGGACATAGCCAACGTGTAGGAGCAGCTGTTAACGAGCGTCAAGGTAGCGATGAAGCACAAGACGAAGAAGATGCTCATCGTTAAGGTGCTAGCCGGCAAGGAAGCCCACGTTTCGATAATGGCGCGTGCAACACCATACTGTTCGATCAAAGCGGGGATGTCCAAAGCCTTCGTAACCATCAAATGAACCGTGTTGGAACCGAGGATCGGCCAGATGAGCCAGGTCGTAGCGGTCACACCACCGACCACAGCCACGGAAACTTGACGAACCGTACGACCACGAGAGATACGTGCAAAGAACAAGCACGTCTGGATCGTAAAGATTACCCACCAAGCCCAGTAGAAGACCGTCCAGCTCTGCGGGAAGCCGCCGTTACCGATGGCATCCGTGTAGAACATCATGCGGAACATGTTGTTCAAGAAGAGACCGACAGAATCCGTGAAGTAGTTAATGGTAAACGTCGTGGCACCGAGCGTGAGAACCCAAGCGAGGATCAAGAACGTGAGGTAGGAACGAACGTCAGAAGCAACCTTCACGCCCTTTTCGAGACCGAACGCAACGCAAACAGCGTTCACGACAATCCAGGCCATCACGATGGCAGCGTCAAGTTCTAAGGTATGTTCGATACCGAACAACCACTGCATACATTCCGTAACGAGCGGCGTAGCCATCCCGAGACTGGTACTCATCGCGAGGAGGAGAGCGACCAAGTAGAGGTTATCGATAATGCCGCCGAGGAAGCCCTGGGCATTCTTCTTACCAATAACGGCTTCACAGGTAGCGGACGGACGCACCACTTCAATCTTCTTAACGAAGAGGAAGTAAGCGAAGGCCACCGTGAAGAAACCAAAGGTCGACCAGGAGATCGGACCCCAGTGGAACAAGGAGTAAGCCATACTGAATTCGTAGGCTTCAGTGGACATCGGCGCTAAACCAAAGGGAGGCGTCGAAGCATAGTAGTAGACTTCGATCGAACCCCAGAACAGCACAGCTGCGGAGGTCGAGGAAGCGAAAAGCAGGAAGACCCAGCTAGGCGTGCTGAATTCCGGCTCTTCTTCACCGAGGCGACGATTGGCCCAAGGACCAAACACCAGCCAAAGCCAAATGCAAAGCGTTACCACGATATACCACTCGAATGCCCAACCAAACTTCGTGGTCGCGAAGTTGAAGGCAGCGGAAATCATGGCGTTCGCAGCATCGATGTCACGAAGGACTAATGCGATAAGAATCACAGCGACGACCAAAGGCGGGAAAAACACCTTCGGATCGATTGTGATCTTCTTCTTAGTAAGAGAACCCATAATTTTTTCCCAAATAAGATAGTTGGAAATGTAAACAGCTGTTACACCCGTAACAGACATTGCTATCTTAAGTACTACTTATGAATGTGACAGCAGAACAATCCCCAAGCCACTTAGTGGATTTTTCAGAAAAAAATTAACGTGTTTTTGATTTTTCTGAACTTACGATTTGACTATAATCAAATTCGGTAAGATTCAGCGATTTTGACACAATCATAAAGACGTAGCCAGACGAGGGGGTACGTTACAAATACAGTAGGGGTTCACGCTTACACAACAAAGTGTCATAATGAGCCTCGACTTCCTTGATAGAAAGCCGATTCCTAGCGCCCCAAGCGCTCATTGAGCACCGACCACACTCTCGAAAATGGAACACTCATTTACTTTCTATCCCTGACCTACAACCTAGCTCTCGTCCTGGAGGAGAAGAAAAAATGAACCCAGTTCAGATTTCGCAAACGCGATACACCGCCAAACACTACGACCCGACGAAGAAAATTCCCGCAGAGACAATCGAAGACATTAAAGAAATTCTTCGTAATGCCCCGTCGTCCATTAACGCGCAACCCTGGCACTTCTATTTAGCGGAAGGTGAAGCAAAAGAAAAAATCATCCCCGCGATCATTGACTTCAATGTGGAACGCGCACGTGATTGCTCGCACCTCTTGGTCTGCACGATCGAAACCAAGATCGATGACGAATGGGTAGAAAAGCTTTTCCAAAAAGAAGTCCGCGACGGTCGTTATCGTCCGGGTGCCGACTTAACTCCCTTCTACAAATTCCGTCATGACGAATTAGCGATGCTCCAAGGCGGTTACGACAAGGGGGAAATCTGGACGCGTGAACAGGTGGCCATTGCCACGGGGTTCTTGCTCTTTGCTTTACCGCAATTAGGGATTGATTCGACTACGATGGGTGCAGTCGACTTCAAGAAACTTGATGAATTATTGGATTTAAAGGCCGTCAATCGTAAGGCGGTCTGCGTTGTGGCCTTGGGCTACCGATCCGAAGGCGACAAGAACGCAACGCGACCCAAGTCGCGCTTTGCCAAGGAGGACGTCTTTACGACCCTCTAAGTCGTGAATTCGCCCCCCTCCTTTATTTCTCTTTGCACACGGATCCGTCCTTCCAGCTGCGTACTTGAATTGCACGGATCCACTGAGGTTTGATATGTCCATGAAAAAACTCACTGACACGTGGGACAAGGTGCTCAGTGAATACCGTTACAGCAAGTGGAATTTATGTGGCCCTTCCGAGCCCGTCATGCCGTGGATTTCACCGTCCACGCCGTTTTGCTTGGCGCGCACCTTAAAAAACATTGGTACCACGATTCACTTGGAACCGGGAGAACTTTTAACCTCAGCCTTAGAGAGCCCTGGGGGCGAAATCCCGGCGGAAAAGTACGCGCACTATGACCATTTGATTTACGTTCGTCGCGGGATCATTGGTCAAACAGCGACGCCCACGAGTGGGGCGGGCTCGAAGTTACACTCCTTGTCGATTACGCCAGCTGGGCGCATTCTCGGGGGTGGGTTGGACTTCTATTTCTGCCACCCGTTCCGCTCGACGCGTTATGCCTTGACGAAGTCGGAAATCCTGGTCTGCAACAAGGAAGTCTTAAAGCAGATTTTGGATAACGACGACGCTCTGCAGCAAACGCTCCAACAATATTTCGAGCTGTGCTACTTATCGAACTCCATCACCTTAGAAGCGATTTCAAGCCTCGGGGTCACGGAGCGTATCAAGCTCTATTTATTGAGCTGGGCCGTCTACTGGGGGGTCTTGATTACGGACTCCAACGAA
This sequence comes from Sutterella sp., assembly GCA_020025955.1. Lineage (GTDB taxonomy): Bacteria > Pseudomonadota > Gammaproteobacteria > Burkholderiales > Burkholderiaceae_F > Sutterella. The sequence goes on along the minus strand of JAHHRF010000011.1, from coordinate 28,806 downwards.
ACGCAGTGGGTTCGCATTCCGTTGCCGCTCCTGCGTGAAGAGTTTTCGCGCTTAATTAGTTCGTCGCGCGCGTCGGTCGACAAGACCATCACCACCTGGAAAAAAGAAGGGATCCTCTATACCGAAGCGCCCTACATGTACTTCCAGAGCAACCTCGTCGTGGACATGATGAATTGGTTATGCGTCTTTGACGAATTCCGTTCGACGTACCGCAATAACCTCACGCTCGAAGACATCATGCCAGAGTCGAGCATCGCCTAACGGGCACGCCAATACCAAAAAAGGGTTGACCTCATCGTCAACCCTTTTTCGTTGGTGCGTTACTTAATGACCGTACGCAAGAAATTGTAGACATCACGCAATTCGTTGCGCGACATGCTGTGCTGGAGTCGCGGATAGGTGAAGTCCACCACATCGTGACCGGCTTCACGAAGCACCTTGGCTGCGGCATCCTTATCTTTGTAAGAAACCATCATGTCCGCCTGACCATGACCAAAGAAGATTTTGTACTTCTTGGGACTTTCCTGATCCAAACACGACAACGGGAAGTCACAGCTCAAAGCCACAATCCCACCGATATCCAACTGATTCTTTAACGCACCATCCACCGAAAGTGCGGCGCCTTGAGAGAAACCACCTAAAACGATACGGTTCGCGGGGATCCCCTTCGCTTCCACTTCCTGAACGAGCTTGGCCACATCGACCAAGGCGTCGTCAACGGTTTTTTCAACCTTCGTGGTGGGGAACCACGACTTGTAGTCATACCACGACAAATACATGCCAGGCATTTCTTCAATGTTGCAAAGACGGGGATGGGCTTCTGCAAAAAGGTACTTAACCTTATTGGATAAACCAAACTCAGCTAACACATCGACAATTGGCTGACAGTCGTAACCATCGGCACCAAAACCGTGATACCAAATCACGACATATTCAGCTTCATCCCAGGCCGCACCGCGCTCAAAAACACGAGCGACCGTTTTCATAGTGTTAGTTGTTGACATAGGAAAGTTACCGTTGAATGCGCACCCGTTTCCCGCTCCTCTGGGATCAGATTTCTATACGCGGTTTTATAATTCGCCCCCATTTCTGGAGACAGCTGCGTTTCTAAGCTAACACACCTAGGTAGAATTTATCAAATTCGAAAAGTGACGAATTTTGTCACTCCATTAAGGGGCTTTTTTCATTAAAAAGACCCATTTCTTGATTGAGATACCACGCTTTAAGGGCTATTTAGGGCTAACGCTCGACAGAAAGACATTGCCATTCTTTTCTTAGAAATTTCCCTATAGCGAGTAATGAACAACGGGTTTTCTGAATTTTCTGGTTTCCCTTGCTAAAATTAAAGTAGTGACGTGTGTCCACACTTTGGACACCCTGAAGAATTCATCTCTTGGCGGACAATTCCGCTACTGTGAAAACTTTTCTTTTTCCCCTGTTGTATCACTGGTTTTGGTGAGCAACAAACATTTCAATTCGGAGCATTTATGCGAACCGTTTACTCTGGTTTGGTTGACGAAAAATTAATCGGTCAAACCGTGACCCTTTTCGGCTGGGCTCACCGTCGTCGTGACCACGGTGGTGTTATTTTTATTGACCTTCGCGACCGCGAAGGCCTCGTTCAGGTTGTTTGCGACCCGGACCGTCCCGACGTGTTTGATACGGCTGACAAGTGCCGTAACGAATTCTGCCTTAAGGTGGTCGGTTTAGTGCGTGCTCGCCCCGAAGGCACCAAGAACAATGACTTGGTCTCCGGTGGCGTGGAAGTGCTCTGCCACGAATTGGAAATCTTGAACGCCTCCGCGACGCCTCCGTTCCAATTGGACGATGACAACATCTCGGAAACGACGCGTTTGAGCTACCGTATTCTCGACCTTCGTCGTCCGACGATGCAAAAGAACATGCGCACGCGTTATCGCGCTGCCATGGCGTTCCGTCGCTACCTCGACCAGGAAGGCTTTATCGACATCGAAACCCCGATGTTGACCCGTTCCACCCCGGAAGGTGCCCGTGACTACCTCGTGCCCTCCCGCGTTCAGGACGGTTGCTTCTATGCGCTCCCGCAGTCCCCGCAGCTCTTCAAGCAGATGTTGATGGTGGCTGGCTTTGACCGCTACTACCAGATCGTGAAGTGCTTCCGTGACGAAGACTTGCGTGCTGACCGTCAGCCTGAATTCACCCAGGTCGATATTGAAACGTCCTTCTTGAAGGAAGAAGAAATCCGCGGGATCATGGAAAACTTGATCCGTCACGTCTTCAAGGACGCGATCGATGTGGAACTCCCGGAAGCCTTCCCGATCATGAAGTACGACGACGCGATGGCCAACTACGGCTCCGACAAGCCTGACCTTCGTGTGAACTTGAAGCTCGTGAACGTCTCTGACTTGGTCGCGAACTCCAACTTCAAGGTCTTCTCCAGCGTGACCTCCCTCCCCAGCGGGATGGTTGTGGCCTTACGCGTACCGGGCGCTGCCTCCATGAGCCGCTCCGAAATCGACGGCTACACGGAATTCGTCAAGATCTACGGTGCTAAGGGTCTCGCCTACATCAAGGTCAACGAACTCGCCAAGGGTCGTGACGGCTTGCAGAGCCCGATCATCAAGAACATGAGCGACGACGAATTAAACGGCATCATCGCTCGTACGGGCGCTCAGGATGGCGACGTGATCTTCTTCGGCGCTGACAAGTCCAAGGTGGTTTACGACAGCCTCGGTGCTTTGCGCTTGAAGATCGGTCACTCCGAATTCGGTAAGAAGACGGGCCTCTTCACCCCGGGCTGGAAGCCCCTCTGGGTCGTCGAATTCCCGATGTTCGAATACGACGAAGAAGAAGACCGTTGGGTTGCTTGCCACCACCCGTTCACCAGCCCCTTGGATGGTCACGAAGACCTCTTGGCGACGGATCCGGGCAAGGCTTACGCCAAGGCCTATGACATGGTCCTTAACGGTTGGGAAATCGGTGGCGGTTCCGTCCGTATCCACCGTGAAGAAGTCCAGAAGAAGGTCTTCGACGCATTGAAGATTACGCCGGACGAAGCCGAAGCTAAGTTTGGCTTCCTCTTGAAGGCGCTCGAATTCGGTGCGCCTCCCCACGGCGGTTTGGCCTTCGGTCTTGACCGTATCGTGACGATGATGTGCGGTGCTGACTCCATCCGTGACGTGATTGCCTTCCCGAAGACGCAGCGCGCTCAGTGCTTGCTCACGCAGGCTCCGTCCACGGTTGATGAAAAGCAGTTGCGTGAACTTCACATCCGTTTGCGTAACGAGCAGAAGAAAGAGCTCAACATCGCCGGTCAGTAATCCGTAACCGCTAAGTTACGTCACCACTGACGCAAAGAACCCGATGGGATTTCCCACCGGGTTCTTTTTTTGCTCACCCTATTCGTTCGCTTTATTGGTTCGCGGTATTGCGGCGACTCATGGCTTCATTGAGCCAGGCATCGTGGCGCATAAAGTAGAGCACCCCAGCACACACCAGCCCGTAGAAAAACGCATCTGCCGTCCACACCCAGGTGGTACTCATCGTCAACCAAGCAATCCCCTGCGTGTAAACCACGTATAAGAAGCTGGCGACCCAAATCACGATCCCCGACGCTCGATTGGCGCCGATCCCCGAGAAGACATAGATGTAAAACATCCCCGGCACCCCAAAGAGGTAACCCGCGACCATGACGAGCAACGGTCCCATCGAGTGATTCAAAACATCAGGCAAGTCGGTAAAGATGCGCAAACTGTCGACGTTTGCCACCAAGAGCACCACGGCTACGGGTAACGCAAACGCAATCGTGAGCTTTAAGCCTTCCAAGCTTACGGCTTTCACTGCTTCTGGTTTCCCTTGACCGATTAAATTCGCCCCTAACGATCCCGTCGCCGCCCCAAAGGCGTGCAAGAACATCAAAAAGAGGCTGGAGAATTGACGCACCACGTTGGATGAGGCAAGCGCCAAGGGGGAGATATGTTCCACTGCGACGAAAAAGAGCATCCAGGTCCCGAAAGCAGCCACATCTCGAAGGCTCACCCAAATGCCCATGTTGACGAGTTTACGAATGAGTTTGGGGGCAAACGTAAAGTGCGAAAAGAGTTCATAGGTTTTGTGTTGCTGTGCGCGAAACAAAAACCCAAAGAGGACTAGAAACGCTACACCTTCACTCAAAGCGGAGGCTAGCGCCGCCCCTTTAATCCCCATCGCCGGGATCGGTCCCACACCGAAAATGAGGGCGTAATTAAAGAGCCCATTGGATAGAGCCATCGCAATGGCGCTCAAGGTAATCATGCGGGTATTAAAGGTGGCCACATAAAAGGCACGTAGTAGCCCCACCGCAAAGGCAACGGGCAACCCTAGAGATCGCCACACCACGTAGTCCGTTGCGGCGTGAGCCACAGCGGGATCTTCACAAAGCAAGGCGAAAATATCGTCACAAAAGAAGACGATAACGAGCAAAATCGCAAAGCCTAAACTCTGCATGAGAAGCGTTGCACTGCCAAAGACAGCGCCCACATCGCCCAGTCGTCGTTCCCCAATGGCGTGTCCCATCGAGGCTTGCGCTGCATAGCCGTAGCCCAAGACCAAGGTAAGGAACGCAAGAAACGCGATCCCCCCAATAGCCGACGCTCCCAATTCCACCTCCCCCACACGCCCCAGAAAGGCCGCGTCCGTCATGCCAATAATTTGCTCAAGCAAATAACTAGCCAATAAAGGAAGGGACACCCTCAAGATGTCAGCGCGCGTAAAGGGGGAGGACATAACGTAAAACGATAAAAGGCGACGATTCGTCACTAAAGTGGACACAACGAATGTAAAAATTCTAGCCCAATGCCCCCGACTATTCCCTAGCGACGATAGGGTGAATTTCCCTGAGTTGTTGACGCTTCAAAACCGTCACCCTCTTCACACAACCTTTCTACTCACATGAAAATTGAGGAGAAATCTCCTCCAATAAACCTGACCCCCTAGATTCGAAACCTAGGGGGTCAGGGTGTGCCCCTCAAACGACACAAGGGAAATTATTTCCCCGTAAAGTACCGCACCCCACTTTCAAAGAGGGATTGATACTTGGCGCCAGGGATATTCTTCGCAACAAAGGGGCCGACACGCTCGGAGTGCCCCATCTTCCCGAAGATGCGCCCATCGGCAGACAGTAACCCCTCAATCGCTAAACTCGAGCCATTGGGATTGACGCTCGGGTCCATGCTGGGGATCCCACAGCCATTGACGTACTGGGTGGCCACTTGCCCGTTAGCAATGAGGCGCGAGAGCACATCGGGCGGCGCCACAAAGCGCCCTTCCCCGTGGGAGACCACAATGGTGTGCACGTCGCCGACTTCTACGCCCGTAAGCCACGGAGAGTTCACCGAACAAATCCGCGTCTTCACATAACGGCTCTGATGGCGACCAATCGTATTAAAGGTCAAGGTAGGCGACGTGGGCGTCACTTGCCCAATTTCCCCATAGGGGAGCAGCCCCAACTTCACCAAGGCTTGGAAGCCATTACAGATCCCGAGAATCAACCCGTCGCGTTCCGTTAGGAGCCCCTCTACACGGCGCTTTAACGCCTCATGCCTAAAGAAGGCGGCAATGTATTTGCCACTTCCATCAGGTTCATCCCCAAAACTAAAGCCCCCGGGGAAGACCAACATATGAGCGCGCGAGAGCGCGTCTTCCATGCGTGCCACCGACTCGGTTAACGCCTCAGGCGTCAGGTTCTGAACGAGTACGGGACAGGGTTCAGCCCCCGCCATTGAGAGCGCCCGAGCCGTATCGACTTCGCAGTTCGTGCCAGGGAACACCGGGATTACCGCCAAGGGACGCGCTTCCAGGATGTGGGGAGCTGCCAACGGCGGGCGCTTCGGCGCGACAATCGCCTCCAGCGTTTGCTCACCGCTTTCTACCGCGGGACGCGTGGGATACACGTCGCGTAACGGTGCTTCGTACACGGGGCGCAAACTCGACCAGGTCACGACCTCATCCCCCAAACGAAGTTCCGGCGCAATCGTCGTCTCCCCAATCGCCTCAAAGGGGGCGGAGAGGGGCGCATCGGATTCCACCAAAATCGTCCCGATGGCGGGCGCCACCAAGTCTGCGAGCGTCACCGTGGGCGCAAGCGCCACCCCAATGTCGTTCCCGATCCCCATCTTGAAGAGCCCTTCGGCGAGCCCACCGCGAGAAAGCGCCCAACTACTCAACACATGCCCCGCCTTCACGGCGTTGGAGAGCGCTTGACGTACCGCCTTAAAGCCCGCCACGTCTACGTGCAGGTCATCGATTCGCGGGATCGTTACGCGATAGAGCGTATGCTTCGGGCCCTTTAATTCCGACGACCGTACGCGATCAGCCCCCATCACCCCGGTGGCAAAACTAATGAGGCTCGCGGGTACATCTAAATTTTCAAAGCTCCCGCTCATGGAGTCTTTCCCGCCAATCGCGGGCGCCTCAAAGTCCATCTGAGCGCGCAACGCCCCTAAGAGCGCCGCCACGGGACGACCCCATCGACGGGGATCGTTTTTGAGGCTCGGGAAGTATTCCTGCAAGGACAAATACCATTCATCTTCCGTAAAGCCCGCCGCCATGAGTTTGGTGAGGCTCTCCAACACGGCTTCATACGCCCCACGGTAAGGGTCGGCGTCCGACACATAGGGGTTAAAGCCATACGTGAAGAGACTCGCCGTCGTGGTGGTGCCCTCTAAAACGGGGAATAACGACGCCATCACCTGAGCGGGCGTCTCTTGGCGCTCACCCCCTAAGGGATGCAAGACCGTACCCGACCCAATCGACGCGTCAAAGTTTTCAATGAGCCCCGTCTTGGCGCAGACATTCAAGTCGCCCACCACCCCTTCCATGAGGGCTTTGAGCGTTTCAGGAACAGGCTTAGCTGGAACCGCCTTGGGGGCAGGGACCACCACTGTGGTGGTTTTCTTAGCGCCCGCCGAATCCAAGAACGCGCGGTCTAAGTCGACAATCGTGTCCCCACGCCAGGTCATCACCAAGCGTTTTTCTTCCGTGATGACCGCAACCTTCGTGGCTTCGACGTTTTCGTCGCGCGCCGCCGCTTCAATCAAGGGCCAGTCCTGGGGGTCAATCACGCAACTCATGCGCTCTTGCGATTCCGACACCGCCAATTCCGTCCCGTTTAAGCCCACGTACTTCTTGGGCACGGCGTCCAAGTTGATGCGAATCCCATCGGCCAATTCCCCGATGGAAACCGACACACCCCCTGCACCAAAGTCATTACAGCGACGAATCGCGCGCGCGACCTCGGGACGGCGGAAAAGGCGCTGGATCTTGCGCTCTTCAACGGCGTTCCCTTTCTGGACTTCGGCGCCAGCCGTTTCAATGGAGGTTTCGGTATGGGTTTTCGAGGACCCGGTTGCGCCCCCACAGCCATCGCGCCCCGTGCGACCCCCAATGAGGATCACCCAGTCGCCCGGACGAGGCACTTCACGGCGTACGTTTTTCAAGGGTACCGCCCCAATGACGGCGCCCACTTCCATGCGTTTGGCTTCGTACCCTGGGTGGTAGAGTTCGTCCACTAAGCCTGTTGCCAACCCAATTTGGTTGCCGTAGGCGGAGAAACCTTTGGCGGCCAATTGGCAGAGTTGTCGCTGAGCGCGTTTACCGCGGCGCGTTGCCGAGAGCGGCACCGTGGGGTCAGCCGCCCCCGTTAAACGCAGGCCTTGATAGACGTAGGCACGCCCCGACAAGGGATCGCGAATCGCGCCCCCTAAGCAGGTCGCGGCACCCCCAAAGGGTTCAATTTCCGTGGGGTGGTTATGGGTTTCGTTTTTGAAGAGATAGAGCCAATCCTCAGGGCCCTTATCCGTTTCGATTTTGACCTTCACGGAGCAGGCGTTAATTTCTTCACTTTCGTCGACGTTTTTCACGACCCCACGGGCTTTCAAGACTTTGGCCCCTAAGGTTGCGATGTCCATCAGGGTTTCGGGGCGCGTGCACCCTTCCCCATAGCGCTCACGACGTAGGTCACGGTAGACGCTGTGCGCGGCTTTAACACGCTCGTCTTCAAACGCGAGGCTCGCAATCGTCGTATTAAAGGTGGTGTGGCGACAGTGATCCGACCAGTACGTATCGAGCACTCGCACTTCCGTTTCCGTGGGGTTACGCCCTTCTCCCTTAAAGTAGGCCTGAAGCACCAGTAAGTCGTCTAATCCCATGGCAAGCCCCAGCGATTGGGCGAGCGTTTTAAGGTCTGACGGATTCGCATGAATTAAATCCACCACCGAGACGGCATCCACTTCGGGTGAGACATCCAAGAAGTCAGCGTCCCCCAGGGGCTCCACCAAACGCGCGTCCACGGGGTTCACGAGGTAGTTTTCCAGGCGCTCTCGTTCGTCATCCGAGAGCGCCCCCTCGAGGGCTACCACCCGAGCGCAGCGCACTTGAGCGTCCCCCGCATCAAGGAGTGCCAAACACTGCGCACAGGAGTCGGCTCGCTGGTCGTACTGTCCAGGCAAGCTTTCAAAGGCGAGCGCCATCCAACCCGCATCAGGCGCCCACTCGGTGAGAAGCACATCCGACGGGGGTTCCGCTAAGAGCGTGGCTAGGCCCGCTTTTTCAAAGAGGGGGGCCTCCGCACGAATGTCATAGCGATTGAGTAACCGCACACCCGTCACGCCCTTTAACCCTAAGGTTTCTTGCAAGGTCTTCAGTAGCCCCTTAGCTTCTTCATCAAAGCCCGGACGGCGTTCTACAAAATAGCGTTTCACCAGCATGCTCATCGTAGCCTCTCCTCTCATCGGTTCTTTTTCGTTAGGGTCGTTATCGGTTTTCGTACTTCAAAGCCTTTTGTCCAATATCGCGTCGGACTTGGGCGCCCGGGAACGTAATTTCATCGACCGCACGGTAGGCGTTGGCGATCGCCCCTTCAATCGAGGTCCCTAAGGCCGTGACGCCTAAGACGCGACCGCCTGCCGTCACCCAAGCGCCGTCATCGCGCTTCCGGGTTCCTGAATGAAAGACCACGGCGCCCGTCTGCTCTGCCTTGTCAATCCCGACAATCACGTCGCCCGACGAGCTCGACTCGGGGTAGCCTTTGGAAGCCATCACGACGCAAACGGCCGCTTCGTCCTTCCAGCGAACGGTGGCCTTGTCCAGACTCCCCTCGACGACCATTTCAATTACGTCCACCAAGTCCGAGTCCATGCGCATTAAGACGGGCTGGGTCTCCGGATCCCCAAAGCGGGCGTTATATTCGAGCACCTTGGGGCCGGACGCCGTGAGCATGAGCCCCGCGTAGAGAACGCCCGTGAAGGGACGCCCTTCATAGGCCATAGCTTTGACGGTTTTCTGCAGGATTTCGCTTTCCACAAAGGGAGCAAGTGAGGCGTCTACCGTGTACGCGGGCGCGGGCGAATACGCCCCCATCCCGCCCGTGTTGGGCCCTTGGTCGTTATCAAAAATGCGTTTATGGTCTTGCGCGGAGACCATGGGGAGCACCGTTTTCCCGTCGCAAAACGCGAGGATACTCACCTCTTCGCCTTCTAAAAATTCTTCAATCACCACGCGGTGACCCGCTTCTCCAAAGGCGCTTCCCAGCAGCATTTCGTCAATGGCGGTGAGGGCATCAGACAAGGTGTGGCAAATCACAACGCCCTTCCCCGCGGCTAAGCCGTCGGCTTTCACCACGCAGGGCACGCCCAACTCATGCACATAGGCTTTGGCGAGCGCGGGTTCCGTAAAGGTGCCGTAGGCGGCCGTCGGAATCCCGTGCTTATGCATCAAGGTTTTCGCAAAGGTTTTACTGCCTTCCAATTCCGCAGCTGCCTTCGTGGGACCAAAGACCTTGAGCCCGACGGCTTGGAATTTGTCCACGAGTCCTAAAGCCAAGGGGGCTTCGGGACCGACTACCGTCAGATCAATGGCGTGCGCTTGGGCCCACGCGGTGAGCTCCTCGACTTGGGTGACGTTTAAGGGCACCCGCACGGCTCGCTCGTCCATCCCGTCGTTACCCGGCGCCACGAAGAGCGTATCCACCTTCGGGCTTTGCAAGAGTTTCCAAACGAGGGCATGCTCACGACCCCCCGAACCAATCACCAACACCTTCATGTTCGTCTCCTTAGTGCTTGAAGTGACGCGTACCGGTAAAGACCATGGCGATGCCGTACTGATCGCACGCGGCAATCACCTCTTCATCACGAATGGAGCCACCGGGCTGCACAATCGCGACAATCCCGGCTTCGTGAGCGCGTTCAATGCTGTCGGCAAAGGGGAAGAACGCATCCGAGGCCAACACCGCCCCGCGGCAGGCCGCGCCCCCTTGAGCAAAGGCCAGTTCGCACGACCCCACGCGGTTCATTTGACCCGCGCCGACGCCCAAGGTTTGTCCGTCTTTGGCAACCACGATGGCGTTGGATTTAACGTGTTTGACCACCTTCCAAGCAAAGCGAAGGTCGTTCATTAAGGCCTCGGGCACTTTAGCCTTCGTAACCGTTTCAAGCGTCAATTCGGCGTCGATATCGCGACTCTGGAGCAAGAACCCGCCACTCACCGTTTCTAACCAGGGGCCCGAGAGGGTCACCGGACCCCCGGTCGCTAACACGCGCAGGTTTTTCTTTTGCGCAAGGATCGCTAAGGCGTCTTCCTCAAACGCGGGGGCGATGACGGCTTCTAAGAAAATCTTCACCATTTCCTGGGCCATCTCGGCGGTGACCGTTTGGTTGGCCGCCACAATCCCGCCAAAGGCGGAGACGGGGTCGGCTTCCAGAGCACGAAGATACGCCTCATGAATCGTGTCCCCTAAGGCCATGCCACAGGGGTTGGTGTGCTTGATGATGGCCACCGCGGGCACATTTTGAATTTCGTTAACCAACACCCAAGCGGCATCCGCGTCCACAATATTGTTGTAGGACAAGGCTTTCCCTTGGTGCTGATGGGCGCCTGCTAAGGTCCCAGGGCTCGCATCCGTACGATAGAAGGCCGCCTTTTGATGGGGATTTTCACCGTAACGCAACGTCATCAAACGCTGTCCCCCGACACTGGCCTCGGGCGGGAAGTCCCCGTCCCCAAAGCGCGGGGCCAAGAAGTGACTCACCGCGGCGTCGTAACGGGCCGTATGCTCAAAGGCGCGAAGGGCCAAACGCTGACGGGTAGTAAGCGATAAGCCCCCCGCGTCTTTGAGTTCTGCGAGCACCGCGTCGTACTGATCGGGCGAGACCACCACACCGACGCGACCGTGGTTTTTCGCGGCCGCACGAATCATGGTGGGGCCACCAATGTCGATGTTTTCAATGGCCTCTGCCAAGGTCACCTCGGGGTTCGCGACCGTCTTATCAAAGGGATAGAGGTTGACGACCACCAAGTCGATGGGGTCGATCGACAGGTCCTTGAGGGTTTGACGGTGTTCAGGCGTATCCATGGCGAGGAGCCCAGCGTGCACCGAGGGGTGCAAGGTCTTTACGCGTCCGTCGAGAATCTCAGGGAACTGGGTCACGTCCGAGACATCGCGCACAGGAAGCCCCGCCGCTTTGAGGGCTTTGGCCGTTCCGCCCGTGGAGAGTAACCCCCACCCCAGTTCGACAAGCCCTTGGGCAAAGGGGACGACGCCCGTTTTATCCGATACGCTGATGAGTGCTACGTTCATGCCTTACTCCTTTGCGGACGCCTTGACGGTGCGTCCCTGAATGGTGATGCCTGCTTGGAAGCGTTGCAGGGCTTCGGTATAAAGTTGATGTTCTTCTTTGAGAATGCGCGCGGAGAGCGTCGCCTCCGTGTCGTCATCCAAAACGGGAACGGCGCGCTGCAAGAGGATGGGACCGCTATCTAAGCCCGCATCGACCAAATGCACGGTGCAGCCCGCCACCTTGACGCCATAGTCCAGGGCTTGCCGTTGAGCATGAAGCCCGGGGAAGCTCGGCAACAACGACGGATGAATGTTGAGCACCGGCGCTTTAACCCCCAGCAAAAAGCCTTCGCCCAACACTCGCATGTAGCCGGCGAGACAAACGACGTTGTAGTCAAAGTGGTTAAGCTCTGTGAGAAGCGCCGCTTCATAGGCTTCGCGACTGGGGTGGGCCTTGCGGTTTACGAGAATCGCGGGGACGCCATAGTCTTGGGCCATGAGGAGCGCCTCAGCCTCGGGGTTGTCGGACAGGAGCACCACGCCTTCCGCGTGAAGGGCGCCCGTCTTAATGCTCTCCAAAATCGCTTTGGCGTTACTGCCTCGTCCAGAGGCGAGAATCGCAATCTTTAATAACTGCATGCGAGTTCCTCAAAGCGAACGGCGGGTTTCCCGTCTTTAGCCTTAATGGTCCCGATGGTGGTCACCGTGACGTCAAAGTCCTTCATCACGCGCTCAATGGTGGGAAGCGCCGCAGGGGAGACCACCAACACGAACCCCACCCCCATGTTGAAGGTGCGATACATCTCGTCGCGATCGATGTTCCCTAGGCGTTGGAGAGCGGAGAAGATGGCAGGTGGCGTCCAGTTACGACGGTCAATCACCGCTTCGACCCCATCGGGCAACACACGCGGGATGTTGTCTTGGAAGCCCCCGCCCGTGATGTGCACCATGCCTTTGAGGCGAGCCCCCAACTTCTTAATTAAGGGCAAGACCATCGGCACATAGATGCGCGTGGGGGCTAAGAGAACGTCTTTTAAGGGGCGACCATTGAGTTCTGGCAGGGTGTCATCAAGCCCTAAGCCGGCTTTCTCAAAAAAGACCTTGCGAGCCAAGGAGTAGCCGTTGGAGTGAAGCCCGGTGGAACTCAATCCCACTAAGAGGTCGTCGGGTTTAATGGTGGAGCCGTCAATCAGGTTGGCTTTATCCACGATCCCCACGCTAAAGCCCGCGATATCAAAGTCGCCTGGGGGATAGAACCCTGGCATCTCGGCCGTTTCCCCGCCGATTAAGGCGCAGTGGGCTTGCTCACACCCGTCTGCCACCCCTTTGACAATTTGTTCGACTTGTTCAGGAACCAACTCGCCTAAGGCTAAGTAGTCCAAGAAAAACAAGGGTTCGGCGCCCGAGACCAGGATGTCGTTGACGCACATCGCCACGGCATCAATCCCGATCGTATCGAGCACCCCACTTTCAATGGCGAGGCGCAGTTTGGTGCCCACACCATCGGTGCCCGAGACGAGCACGGGTTCTTGATAGTCCGCTAACTTCAAGGCGAAGAGCCCCCCAAAGCCCCCGAGCCCCGACAACACCTCTGGGCGACGGGTGCGCTCCACGTGAGAGCGAATGAGGTCCACCGAGCGGTTCCCGTTATCAATGTTGACGCCCGCATCGGCGTACGTTAAAGGCGCATCACGCATGGTCTCGTCTCCTTTTAGTTCGACTCAGTGGGCGTGCCCATGGGGTAGTCCCCGCTCAAGCACGCCGTGCAGAATTTGTTTTCGCCCCCCACGGATTCAATGAGCCCGGGGAGCGACAAGTAATGAAGGGAGTCCGCCCCAATGTGCTGGCGAATCTCGTCGAGGTTATGGGTGGCCGCAATCAAGGTGTCCGCCTCCCCCGTATCAATCCCGTAGTAGCAGGGGTGCGTCACCGGGGGGCAACTCAGTAAGAAGTGCACTTCGGCGGCCCCATGCTCACGAAGGCGGGTGACTAAGCGTCGGCTCGTGGTCCCGCGCACGATGGAGTCGTCAACGACGGCCACTTTTTTGCCCTTCAGGGTTTCGGTAATGGGGTTGAGTTTTAAATTCACCATCAATTCACGTAACGCTTGGGTGGGCTGAATGAAGGTGCGCCCCGCGTAACGGTTTTTCATGATCCCTTGCGTAAATTTCGTCCCTTGGGCTTCGGCAAACCCAATGGCGGCGGTCGTGCCGGAGTCCGGAACCCCAATCACGATGTCAACGTCTAACTTTTCAATTTCGCGCGCAAGGATTTCGCCCATTTGGCGGCGAGCCGTGTTGACGTTGACCCCGTCCAACGTGGAGTCGGGACGCGCAAAGTAGACGTACTCGAAAATGCAGTGCGCACAGCGCTGGCATCCCATGTTCTCTTGGTGCACGCGCACCCCTTGGTGATCAATCACGAGGATTTCGCCGGGGTTCACATCACGCACAAAGGTGGCACCGACGGTTTCTAGCGCACAACTCTCAGAGGCCACCACCCAGCCTTTCTCACCCAAGCGCCCCAGACACAAGGGGCGATTGCCTTGGGGGTCGCGCGCAGCCACCAGTTCGTGCCCGTTGAGGCTCACAAAGGCGTAAGCCCCACGGAGTTCTTTCATGGCTAACGCCATCGCTTCGGCTAAGGGCACATCGCCAAAGCTCGCTAATAAATGCACCACGGCTTCGGTGTCGGTCGTGGACTGAAACACCGCCCCGTGCTTATAGAGTTTCTTATGGAGCGCCTCGTTATTGGCCAAGTTCCCGTTATGGGCGAGCGCTAAGGCCCCGTGACCGTAATGCCCCACCACGGGTTGGGTGTTGACTTGGCTATTGCCCCCCGTCGTGGAATACCGCACGTGCCCAATGGCGGCTTGCCCCGTACCGAGCTTGGTGAGGATGTCTTCACTGAAGACTTCGTTCACCAGCCCCAAGGCTTTGTGGTGTTGCAGGGCGCCGTCCTTTAAAACGGCGATCCCACAGCCCTCTTGGCCTCGGTGTTGCAATGCAAAGAGCCCCAAGTACGTGAGTCGGGCAACGTCTTCCCCCGGGGCGAAAATACCGAATACGCCACACTCTTCGTGATAGCGCCCATCTTGACCAATAAACAAGGCGTCTCTCCTCAGAGCGATCGAATTACGCCAATTCCGAACGGAGGCGTTTCAAGACTTCGATGTAGGCCTCTTCCACTCGACCTAAGTCACGGCGGAAGCGGTCTTTGTCCATCTTCTCTAAGGTCTTGGCATCCCAGAGTCGGCAGGTATCGGGACTAATTTCGTCAGCCAAAATCAGGGCGCCGCTCGGCAGTCGTCCGATTTCCACTTTGAAGTCCACCAAAATGAGCCCGCACTCTAAGAAGAGCTTCTGAAGGAGCGCATTGATGCGGTAAGCCATGGCGGAGATTTCTTTGACTTCGTCAGGGGTCGCCAACTTGAGCGCAATGATGTGGTCGTTGTTGATTAAGGGATCCCCCAATTCGTCCTTCTTGTAGCAGAAGTCCAAGACGGGCGGCTCTAACAAGAGACCTTCTTCCAGCCCTAAGCGCTTGGCCATGGAGCCTGCGGTACGGTTACGGATGATGACTTCCAAGGGCACGATGGTGACCTTTTTCACCACTTGGTGACGATCGTCCACGCGTTCGACGAAATGGTTCGGTACGCCGTTTTTGGCGAGGTACTCGAAAATGAGCGACGTGATTTCGTTATTCATCACGCCTTTGTCATGAATCTGACCTTTCTTTTCCCCGTTGAAGGCCGTGGCATCGTCCTTGTATTCGAGGTAGTAGAGGTCCGGATCCGTCGTCTTAAAGACTTTCTTGGCCTTACCTTCGTAGAGTTGTTCTAAAACTTGTGCGTCCATGGTGACTCCCTTGCCCTGATGTGGCGAAAAAAGAGAAGAGAAAGAAGAAGAACTGGCGGTCGCGCTAAAACACTGGCGA
This sequence comes from Sutterella sp., assembly GCA_020025955.1. Taxonomy (GTDB): domain Bacteria; phylum Pseudomonadota; class Gammaproteobacteria; order Burkholderiales; family Burkholderiaceae_F; genus Sutterella. The sequence goes on along the minus strand of JAHHRF010000011.1, from coordinate 13,301 downwards.
CAAAAAAACCGAGTACACCCCCATTAGGCGGGGAAGAACTCGGTTAAGGCTTGTTGAAGCTTTTCGTTTTTTTCGTGAACTTTGCGAGCCATCGCACGCTTGTGTTGTGCGAGCTTCTCGGCTAAGGCCTCGTCGGCGAGGGCGAGCATTTGAATGGCGAGTAGCGCGGCATTGGCTGCCCCATCAATGGCGACAACCGCCACCGGGACCCCAGCGGGCATTTGCACCATCGCTAAGAGGGCATCTTCCCCTTGTAAGGCCGTGGCGTTAATGGGTACACCAATGACGGGAAGCGTGGTTTTGGCAGCGAGAACGCCCGCTAAGTGGGCGGCGGCGCCAGCCCCGGCGATTAAAACTCGAAGACCGCGATCGCGCGCTGACTCGGCGTATTGGAGAGCCTCGTCAGGGGTGCGGTGAGCGCTCGCGACGCGCACTTCAAAGGGCACGCCAAACTGGTGAAGGGTGTCCAGCGCTTGGCGCATGACCTTGAGGTCGGAGTCCGACCCCATCACAATTCCAACGATGGGTTGCATGGATTGTCTCCCAGAGCAAAACAAATAAAGGAAAGAGCCTTGGGTTCAATGAAAAAAACCCAGGCGGGTAGGCTCCGTCACGCGTGGTGTTAGGAAACCTACCCGCCTGGGCTTTTATCCCTTCGGTGTAGCCTGAAGTCCGAAGACCTCAAGCCCAGACCACTTGGTGAGTCGAACTCGTCCCTAGGTCTGCTTTCCCGTATTTTGATTTCCTACTACCCGTCTGAAAATCAATCTCTACGGCACTCAAATTGTTTGTTGGCTCAGAGTCTAGCCTTTAGCCGAGACTTTGTCCTCGACCAGACCCCCACATTTGCGTGAGGTGACGAGCCCTCTTTTCCCGCGAATTCCGATGTTTCCTTCGCGCTCAATGGTTATGCCTTCCCCTTAACGGTTTCCCTAGGCGACGTTTTCCCTGATTTCTTACGCGTTTTGTGCCCCAAGGCCACGTCCGCCCAGTCAAACCCCGCCACACGGGGGATTAACACCTCGACCTCAACTTCCGGGTGCTCGCGCGTAATGCGTGCCGCTAATTCATACGCTCCGTACTGCCCCACGAAGGTTTTATCGTTGTCGCCAAAGATCCGTAAGTGTTTTACGCCGTCGGGCACATCAAAGGTTTTAAAGCCCCCGACGTTAACGGCACTCCACACGGGGGTGCCCGAGAGCATCCAGGCGCTTAGCGCCGTTTCAATCCCTTCGGCAATGCCAAGCGTGGCCGTGACGTCTGAGAGTCGAATCAAGCCATGTCCCTTGGGACCAGCGGTAAGTTTTTTCACCGCAGGGACGTTCGCTTTTAAGCCTTCAGGCGTTAAATACGTGCGATGCAGACTCACGGGGCGCCCCTCGTCGTCCGTTAAAAGCCCCAAGAGCGCGGGAAAGTCACCGAGCTTCTTGGGCTCCTCCCCCGTTGTATCCCAGTAAGGGAGTCCCGGGTGCGCACGAAGCCCTTGGACGCCGTCAGGCAAATCAATTTTGCGAATCCAGAAATAACGGAAAACGGGATTGTCTTTATCGATGTCCGACAACGGTGTGGCCGCCTCCCAATCGGCGAGCCACTTCGGGGGACGGTCATCCGTGTCGATTTCGGGCTCCGTTTCACGAACAAAACTTTTGTCTTTTTCGATAGGCGGGAGCCCCAACTCACGGCGTAACGTCTGCAAGGCTTCAAAAAACGTGAGGTTATCCCACTTCATTAAAAGCGCAATGCCGTCACCGTGTTCGCACCCACGGCAAAACCAACTCCCCTCAGGGCGGTCGGAATAAAAGGAGAAGCGATCCTTACCCCCGCAAAAGGGGCACGGCTGATTGACGTGCGTGATGGCGCGCTCCGGGAACCCGTGCGAACGCATAATCTCGCCCCAGCGCCCCGCGGCTCGAGCTTTGGTTTCTTCGATGACAGCACGCCAAGCGATTGCGTCCATGAAGGAGCTCCTAGAAAAGGGAAAAACAAAAAAGACTGCCCGAACGGGTCAAACGACGTGACCTTCAGACAGTCTTTATTGTGACGAGACGAACCCCTCTCGCCAAGTGGCGGAGTCGGGCTTTTCCTTAGTCTTCTTGGTTGGGGGGCGCCGTTAACTCTTTAAAGTCGCAGGTCAACCCCTCCACCAGGGCGTGCATCTTGGCTTTAAAGTCCGCTTTCGAGACCCCTAAGAGCACGGCATCGTCAAAGCTCTCTTGCAGATGCGTTTCCAATTCCGTCCAGTTTTCGCTCAGCACTTTAATGCTTTCCGTGCAGGCCACTGTGGAGCCATCCACACGTTCCCAACGGTCGGGGGGCGTCGTTGTCATAACCGCGTTCCAAATAAAGGGGCTAAATAAGTGAAGAGTATTGTACCGTGCTGTCCACTTTCTCAAGGGCTCAACGAAGGAAAAGAGGCTAAACTAAAAAAATACCTAGCCTCTAAGCGACAGCCCCTCCTATGACCGACCGCTCCTCTTTAATGCGAGCGCTTGCTCCCAACCGCATTGCCGTGATTGGCGCGAGTGACCGCTCTTTTTCTCGTGGTTCCTATATCTGGCGTGCCTTGTGCATGAGCCCCATGGGCGCACAGGCCGTACCCGTGAATCCCAAATACCGCTGGATTGGGGAGCATCGCGCGTGGCCGTCGATTAAAGAGGTACCGGGCGATATTGATTTAGCGGTGATTGCCTTGCGCGCCGACCGCGTGCTCGATGCGCTTGAAGAGTGCGGTGAAAAACAAGTGGGGGCGGTCCTCATTGCCACGGAAGAGGCGGCTTATGCGGCGGATCGCGTGTGGCTCGAGCAAATTCAAACGAAAGCCCAGGAGCTGGGGCTCACCATCATTGGGCCCGATAGCCTGGGGTTGATGGTGCCCGCCGATGGGCTCAACGTGAGCTTTTGGCCCGAAATGGCACGCGCGGGGAACATTGCGCTCCTCACCCAATCGGGCCTCATTGCCACCTCCATGATTGACTACGCACAGGAAGCCGAATTGGGCTTTTCTTCAGTCGTCACCACAGGGGCAGAACTGCAAGTGGGGATGGCGGACTTCTTAAAGGTGTATGCGGACGACCGCGCCACCAAAGTTATCGCCATTCAAGTGGAAGCCTTAACGGATCCGCGACGCTTTTATTCAGCGCTTCGCCGCGCCGCTCGCCTTAAGCACGTCGTGGTTTTAAAGTCGGGGAATGGCTCGGGGTTCGCCGCCGATCGCTTAGCGAGTTTTCGCTATGGGACAGACGCGGGGGATGACGATGCCTTTGAGCGTTTAGTGGCACGAGCGGGTGCCCAGTGCGTGCACACCTTTGAAGCCTTTATTGCTGCGGTGTCAGCGCTCGCGTCCAACCGTTTGCCGCGCGGGAACCGCTTGGCCGTCATTTCCAACGACGCCGCCTTTGCCGCGCTTTGTGCCGATGCCGCCGAAGGGCTCGATGCGCACTTACACACCTTGAGTCACGACACGATTCATGCGCTCGAGAAAGCCTTCCCCTCCCCGCAGATTCCCGTGAACCCCATTCATGTGGGACCGACCGCCAGCGCCCAACGTTTCTCAGAAACCTTGGACATTGTGCTGCGCGACCCCATGATCGATGGGGCGATTGTGATTGTGGCGCCAGGGCCCATTTCAACGATTGACCCGACGCTTCACTATTTAGCGAAAACCGCGAGTGCCTCGTCCAAACCCGTCATCACCGCGTGGGTAAGTAGTCGCATTACGCGCTCCGTGCGTTCTCAATTGCGTCGTGTACCCAATGCCCCGATTTCGGCGATTCAAACGCCTAGCGCCGCCGCGAGAGCCTTTGCCGCGCTCGTTTATCGAATCCGAGCGCGCAACCGTCGTTTGGTGCCCTCGAGCGCTTTCCGCCCTGAACTCAACCCCGAGGCGCTGGAGCGCTTCCGAGCGGAATTGGAACGCGCTCGCGCCAACGGCCACACCCAATTAGACGTCACGGACTTAAAAACGCTCTTTGACTTAATTGAGTTACCGAGCCCCACGACGCATTTAGTTAAAACCCCTGACGAAGCGGTGGAATTGGCGTCGCGCTTGGGCTACCCCGTCTGCTTAAAAGTGGCGGCGCGCGGGCTCACGCACAAAACCCGTGTCGGGGGCGTGGTGCTCTCGATTTCGGACGACGCGGCGCTACGTCGTGCGTGGACCGATATTGAAGCCAACGTCAAGGAAGCCGCCCCCATGGCGGAGGTGCGTGGAATGACCTTGCAGAGCCTGGTCTCGCACAGTCCCTTGCGTGCCCTCTCTTTAGGGATCCAGTACGACCATGTGCTGGGTCCCCTCGTGGTGGTATCCCCTGCGGACCCCTTACTGCGGGCCGCTGGGAAAAAGGCCTTAGCGCTTCCGCCCTTTAGTGCGGATGAAGCGGTGGAGTTGTTATCCTCTCCTGGGCTCTCTGAACAATTCAATCACCGTCGTGATTTGCCCGACATTGATGCCTCGCTCTTAGGGGAAATTCTTTGTCGCTTCTCGCTGCTTCCCACCCTGATCCCGGCGATTGAGTCGTTAACGCTCAACCCCATTGTGTGGACGGAACACGGTCCCGTGGTGCTCGATGGGCAGTTAAAGCTCTCGGAATCTTCCACCGTGCCCGATCGGGCGTATTCGCACTTAACGATCGCCTCACCCCCTCTGGAAGAATCCACGACGTGGACATTAAAAACGGGGGAAAGCGTCACGGTACGCCCCTTGTTGCCGTCGGACTATCGTGCGTTTTTAACGCTGGTGGATAGCCTCACGGAAAAGAGCGCTTATTTACGTTTCCACACGACGGGGAAAATCCCCGCCGAGCGCATTGCGGAACTCAGTCAACCTGACTGGTTAACGGAGAGTGCGTGGAGCGTTTGGCACGATGGCACCTTAATTGCCACGGGTCGCTGGAGCGAAACCCTGTTGTCGGGCGAAGTGGAATTTGGCGTGGAAGTCGCCGATGCTTGGCACCGAAAAGGGGTGGCGAACCGTCTCATGGATAAGCTCGAACACGAAGCCACCCTGCGAGGCTACACCGCCATCATGGGGCATGTGCTACGCGGCAACGCCGGGATGCAAGCCTTGATGACGAAACGAGGCTACACGCTCGATGTTTCACGTGAAACACGTGACACCGATTGTTGGGTCAAAGCCATCTGACAGCGCAACGCTTTTTTGTTAGAGTACCTCCCTTCAAACGATTTTTTTCTTTTCTTCACGAGGCCCTTATGTCCGTCAAGGCTCTTTATGACTATGGCATCTTGCACTTAACGCTGGATAACCCCCGCAAGCGCAATGCCATCAACACCGCTATGTTCACGTCGCTCACGCAATCCCTCTTGGAAGCGGAAAACAACCCGAACGTGCGTGTGGTGCTCTTAAAAGGGGATGAACACATCTTCTCCGCGGGCGCAGACATGGAAGAAATGCAGACGGCCACGGACGCGTTAGACGAAGCCATGACGGGCTTTTTCGACACGCTTCGCAACTTCACGAAGCCGGTGGTCGCGCAAGTGTCGGGCCCCGCAGTCGGTGAAGCCCTCACGACGCTTCTTTATTGCGACTTGATCTACGTCGCCAAGAAGGCTCTCTTTTCGATGCCCAACGTCGCCTTAGCACGTGCGCCCCGTTTTGGTGCCGCCCGCTTGATGGCGCAGGCCGCGGGCCTTCCGCAGGCCGCTGAAAAGTTGCTCTTGAGTGAACCCATCTCCGCTGACGAAGCCCTTCAGATGCGTTTAGTGACCGCCGTCTACGAAGACGAAGACTTGGAAAAGGTCGTTAACGCTAAGGTCGCTCGCTTAGCCGTGTTGCCGCCCAATGCCGTGCGTGCTACCAAGATGTTGCTCGCCCGTCAGCGCAACAACCCCATGCTCCACGAAGTGGACGAAGAAGAGTCGCTCTACCGCACCCAGCGCGACAGCCAGGAAGCCGCGGAAGCCTTGAGCGCCTTCTTAGAAGGTCGTAAGCCCGTCTTCAAGCCGGAAAACTAACCTTCCAGTTTTCCAAATTGGTGCGCTATGCACCAGTTTAGTGCAATCAAAAGCCTTTCTTTTCCTCACTCCTGGGAAAGAAGGGCTTTTTTATTGGGGTTTCCTTGAAAATTTAGGCGAAAAATTTTTTGGCACGGCCTTTGCTACATGGATTAGTAACAGCGCGCCCTTTGTGTTGGGCAACCTTCTCTTTACTAATTTCAGGAGTGAGTGTTATGAAAAAGACCTTAATGAGTGCAGTGGCCGTGGCGCTCGCGATGACGAGCGGTGTTGCTAGCGCAACCGACACCTTAGCCAAGATTGCCGACACCGGCACGATGACCTTGGGCTACCGTGAATCGAGCGTGCCTTTCTCTTACCTCTTAGCGGACGGCACCCCGGCGGGTTACGGCTTTGAAGTCTGTAAGGCTGTGGCTGAATCCGTGAAGAAAGAACTCAATCGCCCTGACTTGAAGATCGAATACCAGGCCGTGACGAGTGCCAACCGTATTCCCTTGATCCAGAACGGTACCGTGGACATTGAATGCGGGTCCACCACGAACTCCAAGAAGCGTCAGGAAGCTGCTGGCTTCGGGATCAACTACTTCGGGATCCAGGTGACGGCTGCCGTCAACAAGAAGAGCGGCATCAACACCCTTCGTGACTTAAACGGCAAGACCGTGGCCGTGACCGCGGGCACCACCAGCGTCGCCCTCTTGAAGGCCTTTGAAAAGAAAGAAGGCGTGCGTTTACGCTTCTTGATGACTAAGGACTTTGCGGAATCCATGCAGTTAGTGGCCGCGGGCCGAGCCGACGCCTACGTCATTGACGACGTGCTCTTAGCCGGTCAGATCGCGAACCTTCCCAACCCGGACGACTTCAAGATTATCGATGCGAGCCTCTCGACCGAACCCTATGCGCCGATGTTCGCTAAGGACGATCCCAAGTTCAAGCGCTTAGTCGACGACACCATCCGCGGGATGATGGATTCGGGTCGCTTACAGGCCCTCTACGAAACCTGGTTCATGAAGCCCATTCCTCCGAAGGGCATCAACTTGAACTTCCCGATGAACTCCGTCACCAAGGGCTACTTCGCCAACCCGACGAGCGACGGGATCTAAGTTAAACGACCCAACTTACCCTGTGGGGTGAGTTAGAAAAGAAGGGGCGAATCCGACACCGCCCCTTCTCCCCTTCTCACCACCCACTCGACCGACCCTGAAGGCGCGTCACCCTACTCGCTTCTCAGTCCCACAATAACGATAAGAGGTCACCGTATGTCGCTAAATATGACACTTTCTAGCTTGATGGAAGAATCCCTCTTCAGCGATGCCCCGTGGTGGGCGTATATCCTGGATGGGGCGTATTGGACCGTCGGCTTAGCGGTAAGCAGCTTTGCGCTTGCCCTCGTTTTAGGCACCCTCATTGGTACCCTTCGCACTGCGGAAAATCGCGCCGTGCGTCTCTTTTGCGAAGGCTGGATTGAGCTCTTTCGCAATATCCCGTTAATCGTTCAGATTTTCATTTGGTATTTCGTTGTTCCTGAACTCATCCCGGCCTACAAGACCTGGATGATCACGAGCGACCCGATTGCGAGCCAGTTCCTGTCGGCTTTCCTCTGCTTGGGGCTTTTTACGAGCTCTCGTGTGGCCGAACAGATTCGCGCGGGGATTAGTTCCATCCCCAAGGGGCTCTCGCAGGCGGCAACCGCTCTTGGGCTCACCGGCATTCAACGCTATCGCTATGTGATTTTGCCCATGGCCTTCCGTTTGGTGCTTCCGCCCTTGACGAGCGAAGCCATGAACATGGTGAAAAACACCGCCGTGGCGATGACGATTGGGTTACCGGAACTGACGATGCGCGCCAATGAAATGGGCGAAAACACCTTCCACTTCTTTGCTGCCTACTGCTGGGCGACGGTGCTCTACGTCATCATCGCTTTAGTCGTGAACCGCTTAATGGTGGTGGCAGAAAAGCATTCCAAGATCCCTGGCTTTGTGGCCGCTAACTAACCGAAGGAGACGCTCATGATTGACTTTTCGTCCTTGACGCAGGGCGCCGACTTCTTGTTGGATGGCTTACGCTACACCCTGGAATTAACCGTGATTACCGCCATTCTGGGCGGGATCTTCGGGACCCTTTTAGCGCTCATGCGCTTATCGACCAAGCGTTGGGTGCGACTCCCCGCGGAGCTTTACATCAACACGATGCGAAGCATTCCCTTGGTCTTGGTTTTATTTTGGTTCTTCCTCTTGATGCCGGAAGTCCTGCAGGTGATCTTCCACTTGCCCCACCCCGTAATGATCGGGGCGGACATGACGGCCATCATTACGTTTGTGCTCTTTGAAGCGGCCTACTTCGCAGAAATTATGCGTGCCGGTATTCAGTCCGTGAAAAAAGGGCAGGTCTGGGCGGCTTACGGCCTGGGTCTGAGTTATGCTCAGACTATGCGTTACGTCGTGCTCCCGCAGGCGGTCCGCCATATGTTGCCGGTCCTTCTGACGCAGACGATTATTTTGTTCCAGGATACGAGTTTGGTTTATGTCATTAGTGGCAATGACTTTATGGGCTCGATTACGAAAATCGCTCAGCGTGACGGTCAACTCGTGTTAATGTACGGTTTTGCAGCCGTGTGCTATCTCTCGGTGTCGCTCTCCTTGTCGATGTTAATTCGTCGCTTGCAGTTCAAGATGAACCCTGCACATTGAGCCGAGACTCCAACCCAGCAATAAGGATATCTACCCCATCATGGCAATGATTGAAATTAAAAACATCAGTAAGTGGTACGGTAACTTCCAGGTTTTGAAGAACTGTTCCGTCGACGTCGAAAAGGGCGAAGTGGTCGTGGTGTGCGGTCCCTCGGGCTCCGGGAAGTCCACCCTCATTAAGACCGTTAACGCCTTAGAACCCTTCCAGGAAGGGGACATCTTGGTCGATGGCACCAGCGTGGGCGATCCCAAGACGAATCTTCCGAAGTTGCGTAGCCGCGTCGGCATGGTGTTCCAGCACTTTGAACTCTTCCCCCACCTCTCGATCAAGGAAAACTTAGTCCTTGCTCAGATGAAGGTGTTAGGGCGTGATCGTGACGAAGCCGCCAAGCGTGGTCTCGAACTCTTGGATCGCGTGGGGCTCTCGGCTCATGCTGAAAAGTTCCCGGGCCAGCTCTCGGGCGGTCAGCAGCAGCGCGTGGCCATTGCCCGTGCGCTCGCCATGGACCCGATCTGCATGCTCTTTGACGAACCCACCTCCGCCCTTGACCCGGAAATGATTAACGAAGTCTTGGACGTGATGGTTCAGTTGGCTAAGGAAGGCATGACCATGATGGTTGTGACCCACGAAATGGGCTTTGCCCGTAAGGTGGCTGATCGCGTGATCTTCATGGACGCCGGCGAAATCATTGAAAACCTCCCCTCGCAGGAATTCTTCAATTCGCCCCATTCCGAACGTGCCCAGCAGTTCCTCTCGAAGATTCTGCAGCACTAAGCTAACGCCAAAATTTAGCGACTCGTAAACCTCACCTTTGTCGGACTTGGAGGAGTGTTTACGATTTAAGGCACACTTTCTTTTGTGGAGAGTGTGCCTTTTTTTACCTTCCAAGGGGCTTGCGCTTAGGTGAGTGAAGCCCTTTTCGCTTATCATTAAGGGCAATACTGTTTTCAAGAAAAAGGACACCCTTCTCCATGGATTATCCCTTTGATCCCGAGCACGCATTGCAACTGGCCCACGAAGTCTTAAACCGTGAGGCGGATGCGATCCGCGAAACCGCTCAGTCGTTAGGTGATGAATTCCTCAACGCCAATCGCTTAATCCTCAACTGCCGTGGTCGCTTAATCATTTCGGGCGTCGGCAAGTCGGGCCATATTGGTCGCAAGCTCGCGGCCACGTTTGCCTCCACGGGCACGCCCGCTTACTTCGTGCACGCGGCCGAAGCTGCCCACGGGGACTTGGGGATGATTACGGCCGATGACGTCGTGATTGCGATTTCGTATTCGGGTGAAACCAATGAATTGTTAACGTTCGTGCCCACGTTAAAGCGTGAAGGCGCGGCCTTGATTGCGATGACGGGGAACCCCAATTCCACGCTCGCTCGTCATGCCAATGTGCATTTAAATTGCCACGTTGAGCGTGAGGCCTGCCCCTTGAATTTGGCGCCGACGACGTCCACGACCGTGACCTTGGCTTTAGGGGACGCGTTAGCGGTTTCCCTTTTGTCCGCCAAGGGCTTCACGAAGGAAGACTTTGCGCGTAGCCATCCGGGTGGCGCCTTAGGTCGCCGCTTGTTAATCCACGTTCGCAACATCATGCGCGAAGGCGACAAGATGCCGGTGGTCGAAGACACCGTGCCCGTACTCGATGCCGTGAGCGAAATCACCCGTAAGCACATCGGGATGACGGCTGTGGTGAACGCCCAGCAAGAAGTCGTCGGGATCTTCACCGAAGGGGATCTGCGTCGCTTGATCGAACGCGTGGGTGACATCCGTCCGTTGATGATTGCGGATGTGATGACGAAAAACCCCAAGACCATTCACCCCGATGCCTTAGCGGCCTCGGCGGTGAAAACGTTAAACACCAACCAATGCAACCAATTGCTGGTCACCGACGAAGCCAACCACTTAATCGGTGCCCTGCATCTCCATGACCTTATCAACGCCAAGGTGATCTAATGAATCAAGAAATTCTGGACCGCGCGAGTCACATCCGACTCGTTGTACTCGATGTAGACGGCGTCTTAACGGACGGCAGCATTTGCATGGGCGCTGAAGGCGAACTCATGAAGGCCTTTAACGTGCGTGACGGCTTAGGCATTGTCATGCTCAAGAAGGCAGGCATCGATGTCGCCATCATCACCGGGCGTGAATCCAAGATTTTAGAAGCCCGTGCCCGTGAACTCGGGATCACGGACGTCTACCAGGGCCAACGCTTTAAGTTGCCCGCCTTTGAAGCGCTCTTAAAGGAAAAGGGGGTCGAGCCCCATGAAGTCGCTTACATGGGCGACGACGTGCCGGACCTTCCCATCTTGAAGCGTGTGGGCCTGAGCGCCTGCCCGAAGGATGCCGATACCTGGGTGAAGGATGTCGCCCTCTGGACGGCTCCGCATGCGGGCGGCCACGGCGCTGTGCGTGACTTGGCTGAACTCGTCTTAGACGCCGAAGGCCTCTGGGTGCGCTTAGTCACTGAAACCTTTATTCAAGGCAAATAAACGTGAATAGTCTCGTCTTTCGTGAACGTTTAACCGCCATTGCTGGGATTGTTTTACTTAGCATCCTTGCCGTGCTCAGCTACATCTACTCGATTGAAGAGCAGTTAGCGGGGCTGCGCTATGTGCCGAGCGAAAACAGTCCCGACTTTCGTGCGCAAAAAATCACGTTGACGGACTTTTCCAACGACGGGACGCCCAAGCACCGTCTCGCCGCTCAAACGTTTGAGCACTTCACGGATAACCGGATTCGAGCCGAGGGGGTTCGCTTTTTAACGCTCAACCCCCACATGGCACCCGTGCGCATCCAAGCGGATCGCGTCTGGAGTGCAGATGCGCTGGAAACCCTTGAAATGTCGGGGCATGTTGTCGCAAACCGTAAGGCGTATGCGAACGAATTGCCGTTACATTTCTCTACGGATTACCTGCGTGGCTACTTGGATACTTATACCTTTACGACCCCTGCGCCTGTGACGATGCAGTGGGGCGCCAACACCACCGAGGCCGACGGCGGGTTGCGTTACGACCATGTCGGTCATACGATTGATTTGAACGGCGGGGTACGAAGCCACTTTGTGCCCTCTGCGATGAAGACTCCAAAGTAATGAAAACGTTTTTCCTTCTCACAATGACGTGCGTGGCGATGGCGTCCCCTGTCTGGGCGCTCTCGACGGATCGTGCACAACCCATTGAAGTCTCGGCGGACAAGTTTGCCGGCGACGAAGTCAAGCAGACCGCGACCTATTCGGGTCATGTGGTCGTGCGTCAGGGCTCGATCGAACTCAAAGGCGCGCATCTGGAATTGGCGATTACGCCCAAGGGCTACCGCTATATCGAGTTAACGGGCCATGTGGCCACGTTCTCCCAGGCTCGTGACCCCAAGACCCCTGGGGTAAAAGAAAAGATTCACGCTCAGGCGCAACGCATTGTCTACGATGAAGCGACGGATACTATCCGATTGACGGGCAAGGCTGCCCTCTTTCGCACGGAAAACGGTGTCGAAAAGGACAGCACGCGCGGGGAAGCCATCACGTACAACTTGCGTACGGGTAGCTCCGAAATTAAGGGTGGGCTCGTCAACGGCCAACCGCAACGCGTGACCACCATCATTGCGCCTCGCCAAAGCCCGGCCAAGACGGAATCGGCCCCTACTTCTAAGGAATAATTGTGAGCGAAACCACTCCCCACATCCTGCGTGCCACGAACTTAAAGAAGCGTTATGGGGCACGTACCGTTGTTAAAGACGTCAGCCTGGAAGTGAAGTCCGGCGAAGTCGTGGGTCTGTTGGGCCCCAACGGCGCTGGCAAAACCACGACCTTCTACATGGTGGTGGGCTTAGTGGCCGCCGACCATGGGTCGATCACGTTGGATGATCAGCCGCTCACCAACTTGCCCATCTACCAGCGTGCGCGCTTAGGGCTCTCGTACCTGCCGCAGGAAGCGAGCGTCTTTCGTAAGCTCACGGTAGAAGACAACATCCGCGCCATTCTCGAACTTCAGGTGGACGACGAGGGCAAGCCCTTAAAGGCCGACGAAGTGGAACGCCGTTTGGAAAACTTGCTCGATGAGCTCTCCATTCAGCACATTCGCTCGAGCAAAGCCCTGGCGCTTTCGGGCGGGGAACGCCGTCGTACGGAAATTGCCCGTGCGCTTGCCGCCAACCCTCAATTCATCTTGTTGGATGAACCGTTTGCCGGGGTCGACCCGATTGCCGTGATGGAAATCCAGCGTGTCGTGAACTATTTGAGTGAACGTGGCATTGGGGTCTTGATTACGGACCATAACGTCAAAGAAACGCTCACGATTTGCGACCACGCCTACATCATTAACGATGGTTCGGTGCTCTCCAAGGGGACGCCGCATACCATCGTCAACAATCCTCAGGTTCGCACCATCTACCTCGGGGACAACTTCACGTGGGAGCCGCCTAAGTCGTGATCCCCAAGCTCGTTGCGGGCCTCGCCCAACAGCAAACCCTCTCCGAAGAGCAAATCCAATCGGTTCGCCTCTTAGCGATGCCGAGTGCTTTGCTCGCGGGTGAGGCGGAAAGCCTGTTAGCAACGAACCCCTTAGTGGAATCGATGGAGGCCTCGAGCGCTAAACCCCACGCCCCAACGAGCCACTATTTAACGGATGACGACCTCGCGCATCTTCA
>JAHHRF010000109.1 GCA_020025955.1 Sutterella sp. | reverse complement strand
TTGTTAGCGAAGAGGTCAGAGTTGAGAAACTCCGACCTCTTCTTCTTTGGGGTGGTCATTCACCAACGTTTATCCCTTATAGAACGCCTCCCCAAAAACGACACACCCCCTGCGGACTCGAGGTCGACAGGGGGTGAGCGAAAGGCGGTAAAGACGGGGAAGTGGGTTTAAGGCTTAGCCCCGTTTTCCGTCTTCTTTATTAGTCTTCCGGAAGAAGCTTGATGACGAGACCCGCTTCCGGCTTTTCAACGGCTTCAGGGATGATGCCGGTGACCGTCTGGTGAGCGAGGCTCACGAGCGAAGTGGAACTCTGACCCGACATGGGGTTAAAGAAGAGTTCACCCGACTCGTTGGTCGAGAGGGTGCCCGCGATAAAGTCGCGACGCCCTAAACGGGTACGCACACGCGCGGTGAGCGTGGCATGGCGCACGGGATCGGCTTCGGTGTGACCCGACAAGGCGCGGATGGCACGGCGAAGGTAGATTTTTGCGGTGACGGCCGTCGCGATGGGGTTGCCCGGCAACCCAATAAAGAAGGGACGAATCCCATCGTTAAAGCGACCAAAGACGACGGCTTTGCCCGGACGCATGGCGCTGTGACGGTGTTCAACGGTGGCGAGTTCCGCTAAGACGCTCCCCGTGAAGTCCTTGTCGCCCGGCCCCACGCCGCCCGAACTCACGATGAGGTCGAAGTTCACCGTAGCGTCCGCAAGGATCTGCTTCACAGCATCGGGATCGTCAGGGAGGATCCCTAAATAAGTGGCGTCTGCCCCCCAGCGCTGGGCGAGCAAATGCATGAGGATGCCGTTGGAATTGAAGATCTTGCCGTTGGGCGGATTCGTTTCCGAACCCGGTTCAATGAGTTCGTCGCCGCTCGCGAAAACACCAACGCGCGGACGGGCATAGACGGAGAGGGTGGGTAGGCCCATGGAGGCGGCTAAGGTGGCCGTGCCTTCATTAATGCGGGTGCCCGCCTTGACTAAGACGTCATTTTCTTTATAGATTTCGCCCTTCAAACGAACGTTGGCACCCGCCTTCATGGAGAGGGGATCAAACGTGACTTCCGTTTCCGTGTTCTGCGTCTTTTCGATCTGAATCATCGTATCGAGCCCAACCGGCATGGGAGCGCCCGTCATGATACGAACGGCACCGCCAACGGGAACTTCCCCCTCAAAGGGGTGGCCTGCCGTGGCGATCCCCACCACGGGGCAGGTGACGTCACCTTCTTCAGTGAAGTCAGCGTGACGGAAGGCAAAGCCGTCCATGGCAGAGTTATTGAAAAGGGGGAAGTCTTCGGTAGCGACTAAGTCGTGCGCCAAAATACGACCCACACTTTCCCAGATACTGACGAGTTCCACGGCACCCGCCGCGTCGACCAGGTAGCGGTCAAAATGCTCTAACACGTCTTCTAAGGGAGGAAGCGGGGATTTCATAGCGATTAGCTCCTTGTAAAACTTTGAAATTCCAACGGCGGAATAAAAGCCCAACCATTTTAAACGTAGAATGGAGCGTATGCACCTTTTGGAACAACGGGGTGCGTCTCAAGGTTTCCCCTGATATTTAGTGAGTAAGAGGCATGGCGCAAGAAGGACTTCGTCCCGAGATTAACAAAGAGAACACCTTAGGCTTAGTGCTCTCCGGCGGCTTAGGCCGTCGTATGGGGCGCATTAATAAGGGGCTGGTGACGCTCTCAGAGAAACCCATGGCGAAATGGGTGATGGAAGCG
>JAHHRF010000108.1 GCA_020025955.1 Sutterella sp. | reverse complement strand
GACTAGAAAAGGTGTTGAAGGCACGGATTGTGGTTCGTGCTTCAACACCTTTTTCGTTTTGGGGAAAGCGGAAGGGTTAGCCTTCTACTTCCATGATTTTGGCGACGCGACGCTTAAAGTAGGCGTTCAACTCCGGGTCGACGCAATAAATGGCACAAGCCTTCATGCCACGACTCATGAGCGTTCGATAAGTGTTTCGAATGATCTCGTCGGCTAAGGCTTTCGCTTTGATGGGATCTTCTTTCATCATCTTTTTGATCCCCTTCATGGATTGGTCCGTGCGAGCACGAGCGTAAGCGTCCGTCACGAGATCACCGTCTTCATAGCGAAGGTCGGGACCAATCAAAACGCCAGCGTAATCAAATTCCAAGCCTTGACAGGTATGGATACAGCCCGCTTCGTTGACGGACGTTTCGCTTAAGGCATAGTCCCCCATGCTCCCAGAGGCCAAGTTCCAGCTAATGCCCCAGTCGCCGATTTGGATGTCATGTACGGCACTATTATTTTTGCCGTCCGAGATCCAATTCCAGCAGTAGCCCGCCAAAAGACGAGCGTTCTTATTGGGTAAGGCGTTTTTCGCTTTAACCCATTGATGAAGTTCGAGGGGGCTATCGCACACGGTCACCTGGTAGTCGAGATCTTCCAAGGTGGGATTTGCCGTTGGACGAATGCCTAAGACATCATCAAGCCACGCTAAGTAGCCGTCAGAGCCGTTGCAGCGGAATTGCGAAGCGAGCGTCAGCTCAGTCACGGCTGACCCACAATGTTTGGCCCATTTGCGGATTTCCTCGACGGAGCCAATGTCACGGGTCGTGACACGTTGACTTTCATCGATAAAGAAAACGGAGCAACGCGATGCTTCGATCATTTCCTTGATTTGGTTTTCCCCCAGATTGGAAAACATCCCCGACTTTTCATTTAAGCGATGGGCTTCGTCAATGATCAGCGTGTCATAGGCATTGGGGGAGGCGCCAACAAACTGCCCCGAGCCCATAAAGAGGGCTTTGACACTCGTTTTCTTTAAGGTTCGGTTTTCCGTCAAGCGTTGAGTAAAGACATCTCGCGGGGCGGCATTCTTACTGACGTAAGCTACGCATTGCCCACCCAAGGATCCCTTGGTTTGCGCATTTAATAAGGCAACCAGCAAGTTGATGGCGAGCACTGATTTGCCGGTGCCCGGTCCTCCGTTCACGATGATGGTGCGTTTCTGTCCGTCAACTTGCGAGGCACGCGACGCGGCTTGAATTTCTTCAAACGCAATTTTTTGGTCATCCAGTAACTGAAAGGCGGGGATCCCTTTGAGCATATTGGCGACTTCGTTTTGGAGTTGCTTCGAGGGGCGAAGCTTCCCCATGTCAATCGCATTTAAAACTTCAGGGACGTCACCGTAACGAATGTTCTGGCTCACGAAGTTCGAGAGCATGCGAACATCCCCTTCCATAAACATGGGGGCCTTATTGAGATAAGGGAGGTATTGATGAGCCTCTAAATCCTTATTCTCGTCGCGGTGGCAGTTGTAGAGGTAAGCGCAAGGAATCAATTGGATATTGCGCGTCTCAACGGCTTCGGAATAGTCGCGAAGCACTTCGGCGTACGTAAAGGCTTGGTAGGACGGATGAACCGTTTCACGAATGCCTCCGCCCAACGCTGTACGCACAATGGCGTCTTTCCCCGAAACCGCCTCGGCTTTTTCCCAGCCCTTGAGTTCTACGATAACGACCGTTTCTTCTTTATCGCGGTTGTGCCCAGAAATTAAGAAGTCAATGCGCTTCGAAGTTAAGGGCAGGCGATATTCAACGGCGAC
>JAHHRF010000107.1 GCA_020025955.1 Sutterella sp. | reverse complement strand
GACAAGTGGATGGCGATGCATCTCAATGAGAACGCCAAGGTCAAGTTAAAGCGCAATCTTCCTTCTGAAACGGGTTTTGCCCAGCTTCAGCCGAAATTCAAGAAGCACATGGCTAACGTGCTTTGGGAAAAGGGCTTAACGGAAGATTTGGGTATGGTCGTGGGCTTTAGCCGTCGCCAATCGATGATTACTCAGAATCGCTTCCAGGGCTTTACTACGGGTCCTCACAAGGCTTTAGATTTAAAGCAGGAAGACCACGAACGTTTTTCTGACAATTTCCTCTTGAATTTGAAGTGGACCCCGACGGTTGATGACCGTTTCGAATTAGGGACCCGCTATTCGTCCTATCGCGAAACTCGCATTTGGCCTGATGCGGTTAACAACAATGTGGAAGATGAACAGCGCGCCTTTGGTGGGACGTTGTCCTGGGTACGTAGTTTCCAGAATGGCGTATGGACTAACACCGTCGCCCTTGATCGCATTGAAAACCGTCGTGAAAGTGGCTCGGCTACGAACGTCTACCATACGGAAGACGATATCGCCTGGTTAGATGGCGGTTAGGGTGACAGAACTGTGCGTCAGACCAACACGCATTTCTCCACGGAATACGCGTTTGATCCCGTGAATTGGGGCCGTGTGGAACACTCCATTAGTGTAGGCGGTATTCTCCAGAACACGCGTTATCGCTTTAACCGTCCGCAAGTGGTCCACGGGACGACCCTCATGGAAAACTGGTACGGTGGTTCTGATCCCATCGAAATGAAGTCTGATACGCCTGCAGGTTCGGTTAAGACGAGCTATACGAATACCGCCGTCTATGCGGAAGACCGTATCACCTTTGGTCGTTTAACGATGCGTCCGGGTCTTCGTATTGAACGCGACACGTTCTTGAATCAGACGAACTTGTCGCCGCGTTTTTCGTCTCAGTTTGAAATGACGCCGGATTGGCGTATGAGTTTGGGTTGGAACCGTTACTACGGACGTAGCTTCTCCTCCATGAAGTTGGCTAACGGCATTCTTGCTTTGAACGGTGACGTGGCTCATGTTCGTAGCTTTGATCGTTTGAAGACTCCGAATGCCGTGGAATTTACGTTAGGTACGGAATACGATTATCGTAATGCCAAGTTCGGCTTGAACTATGTGAAGCGTTCCTACAAGGATCCGATCCAGATGCAGAAGGATAACGATGGTCGCTCGTTCTTCTCAAACGGTCCTGGGTATGGCGCTGAGGTCTATACGATTGATGTCGCGAACCGTCATCCGATGAAGTTGGGTGGCTCCGTTTGGAACGCTCAGATGGCTGTGGACTACACGCGCATTCGCCGAGACCAATCTACTGATCCAGGTGCTTTAGTCATCTTAGATAATCGATTGATGACGCAGGCTGCCATGGACCGTTTGGTCAACAATAATCGTGGCGAATGGGTGGCTCGTTTGAACATCCACACGGCTATTCCGAAGTACAACTTGACGATGACTAACCGCTTTGTGGTGGAAGGTCCTCAGAAGGGTTACGAAGAGCTTGAAGATGCGGGCACTGGATCTTCTGGCGGCGGCTTGGGCGGTGGCTCAGGCTTTGGCGGCGGTGGCCTCTTTGACGATGACGACTTATTTGGTGGTGGTGGCCCTGCCCAGCCGGCCGATCCGTTAGCGGGTGTACCGAAATACTACAGCTACGACTACGGCATTTTGTATCGTTGGGACATGAGCTTAAAGTATGAGCCCACGTTCTTGAAGAAGCACAGTGCTTATATCCAGTTCGAAATCGACAATGTCTTAGACAAGCGTCGTAAGATCATGACGGTTAAGAAGCTTGATAACTTCGGTGACTTAGGTCAGTACTCGCCGGGGCGTCAGTTCTGGCTCCGTGTCGGGATGACCTGGTAAGTTGAGAAAACCATTTAACGGTTAGTCTCTAAAAAAGAAAGCGCTTTCTCCTCAGGGAGAAGGCGCTTCTTTGCGTTTGCGGCGGGCAAAAAATAAGAGCGTCGCAC
>JAHHRF010000106.1 GCA_020025955.1 Sutterella sp. | reverse complement strand
CTAACCCATGACCACTGCGGTAGTTACCGTAAGCCGCGGCCGCGGAGAAGCGATGGCGCTCGTCATACTCCATGGGGTGGAGCCCTGCTAAGGCCGCCGCCATCGCGCCCATGCGGTTAATACGGTTCCAATTCACATTACCAGCTTTGAGCTTTTGGAGTTCGTCATAGAGCTGACCCCCATTGATGGCATCTTTGGAGCCGTGCGCAATGAGACCGTCTTCGACATTCACCACCTTTTGGTTGCCCGCATTGAGACCCGTCTGGGTGATGTAGTTGATATCACGGAAATGCACGCCGTTAATGTCAATGCGGGTGGCGTTATTGAGCCCTGCCCCTACTAATTCCACCTTACTCATCCTTTCGGTTTTCGCCTTCACCAAGGTCATAGAACCGTCGGGCGTCGTCTCTTCACTATCGGGAACGAGCGTGCGCGTCGTTATCGTGTCATTGTTGTAACGCGTTTCAGGGAGAAAAACGAAACTGGGGGTCGCATTGGGAACGATTATTTCAAAGTCACCCTCGTCTTTCGTTTTCCCCACCAAATAATCCAACGACGTCGTCAATCGGGAGAAGTTCCCTTGCGCTTCCATTTGCCTCTTAGTCAACTCAGCATTGGTCGTCCCCCAAAGGTAACTGTGCTCAACACCAGGCGTAAAGTGCGCCTTGTCGACTTGATCAATGCGCACTGGGTCATGCAGCTCTTCGTAGATCTTGCTCACCGACTCGTCAACGGTAAAGAAGCGTTCGGGCTCAGCAGGCGGCGGGGGTAGCGGCAGATTTCTCGCCAGCGCCAACGAAGAAAAACCCAAAAGGAGTGCACTAGAAATGAGCGCAGGAGACGTCAATACCGCTTTATTCATCACCACGACCTCTTTAGAGAGCGTATCGCTCTAGAACGCTGCCAACAAGGCAACCTCGACAATTCCAGAGTCAAATAAGTAGGCGGCTACATCAAGAGTGAGAACCCCGACCCGGCGAAACGCACAACAGAACTCCTTCACGCCGTGTTGGAGCGAACGAAAAAGAAGGAATGAGAGGTCCGCTCGTCTGAAATGAAGATTGGTCAAACGTGTTACCTTCTGTCCCTGAGCTTCAAGCGCGAGCTTTCGGCGACTGGAGTGGGTCTTCTCGGCAACAGAAAGCTGTCACCCTATCGAATTCACCTACCCGTTTTTCTAGACAGATTACACGTCCCCAAAAGGCAACAGAAACCCCTGCCAAGAGCGCCAAAGAAGCAAAGCTGGGTGGGCATCCAATTCAAAGAAAACGGACTCGGCTAATCAGCCCCCTTCTCTAAGAGCGCGATTGCCTGACACTGAACAAGAAGAACCAGAGTTCAACGGTTGTCTCCCTGAATCTCCTAGGGGGCAACACCCAAGGGCACTGGGAGACGAGGCAACGTTCAAAAAGCCGTCATAGTTCCGATCCAAATGAAAAACCCCAGCAGTGCTGTGGCACCACTGGGGTCTGAGAAGGCGAGACGCTTGCATTAGGGCTTCAAGCGCGCTTCTAATTCGGCAAAGCGGGCTTCAAAAGCCTTATTGGTGGCTTCTTGAGCGGTCAGCTTCGCCTTTAAGCGAGCAATCTCACGGGCTTGTGCTTGGAGACGCTGGCGCTGCTTTTCAATGAGCGCCTGCTGGCTCGACAACTTCGCCTTGGTATCGACCTTGTGATCGTCCAACTCTTCCTTCACGTGACGGAGGTTCACCGTAATCTGGTGAGCGACTTCAGAAGAAGCAAAGTCCTTAAAGGTGGAGGCGTACTCGTTCTTTTGCGCGCCCAAACGGTAAGAGGCCCCCAAATTCAACATCTTGTCGCCCCCAGGGGAGACGGCAAGCCCGGCCGAAACCATCATACGGTGGTCAGGACGGTAGAAGAGCCCAGCCGCTAACCCATGACCACTGCGGTAGTTACCGTAAGCTGCGGCCGCGGAGAAGCGATGGCGCTCGTCATACTCCATAGGGTGGAGCCCCGCCAAGGCGGCAGCCATCGCACCCATACGGTGAATACGCTTCC
>JAHHRF010000105.1 GCA_020025955.1 Sutterella sp. | reverse complement strand
AACACTCTACCGGTGCCTAACCGCTCGTCTGTAATTTTTCGAAGTTAGGTACGCGGCTAGAAAACGTTAACTCCGTAGGTTTCGGCTTACGGAGTTAATTTTTTTGGGGCCTTCACCCAAACGACACAGCTTTGACCCGCTCCTCAAGCGAAGTAGGCGAAGTGATGACATTTAGAGCACAGCGCAATTGTGAGAAATGACTCCAAAAACCTATGCGCAATTGTGAGAAATAGCCTCAAAATACCGTGCGCAATTGTGGGAATTTTTGGTTGAACTCCCCTCAAAAACGTGGGAAAGTAGTCATAGCGATCTTTCAGTAGACGGATTTTGTTCACGCTAACTCATTGACGAATATGAAAAAAGCCAAGCCTCGATTCTTTGAGCGAAAGGTTTACCAAGCCATGCTTCAATGGAAGGAAAACTTAGCGCCAGACTGTGCACTCTTTTTAGAGGGGGGGAGCGGGGTAGGTAAAACGACCCTAGCTGAGAAGCTTGGCAAAGAAGCCTACCAATCGTATCTTGTCATTCATTTCGATCAAGTTAGCCCTGAGGTGAAGACCCTCTTTGAAGAAAGCCCTTTAGACTTGGATCGTTTATTCAATGCGTTGCAGGTGATTTTCAAAACACGGTTATACCCGCGACAGTCGTTAATCATCTTGGATGAAATCCAATGCTTCCCGCCGGCTCGCCAAGCCTTGAAGACCCTGCTTGAAGACGGTCGTTACGATTACTTAGAAACGTGTTCTTTCGCGTCGATTGCGATTGCTTCAAAAGAGCACCGTCTTGGCGTGTCGCCCATGGACTTTGAAGAGTTTATGTGGGCGCAAGGGGATGACCTGACGGTGCCCGCGATTCGCGATCATTACGAAAAACTCAAACCGGCAAAAGCCTTGCATAAAGGCTTTATGAAGTCGTTTCGAGAGTACATGTTGGTGGGCGGAATGCCCCAAGCGGTAAGGGCCTTTGTTGAAACCAAGGATTACGGCAAAGTCGATCGAGTGAAGCAAAAGCTCTTGACCCGTTATATAGAGGAGATGAGCCCGAAGCGAGCAAAAGGCGCCGACCCTGTCTCTCGCTTTTTTGACCATATTCCCTCGGAGCTCGCTAAAAAAGATAAACGCTATGTGCTCTCACACTTGGGAAAGAGCGCGCGTCTTCGCGAATACCAGAAGGCGATCGAGTGGGTGAGTAACACAGGGCTCGTGCAGCTTAACCATAGCGTTAAGGATCCAACGGAAACGGTTGCGTTTACGGTCAATCCGTCTAACTTCAAGGCTTACTTGATGGATACGGGGTTACTCATTAGTTTGGCCGTCAAAGGTCGTCCCTATCTTGAAAATAGCCTTTATGAAGCGATTCTTTGTGATCGATTGCACGTTAATGAGGGGATGATTCTCGAAAACATCGTGGCGCAGTCCTTGAGTGCGAAGGGGCACCGTCCCCATTTTTATATCGAACGCGACCCCAAGACCCGTAAGACAAAAATGGAAATTGACTTTTTGATTCGTGACGGTGAAAAGGGGGTTGGGCTCGTGATTAAGGGCTCGAGTTCGGCCCGCATTAAATCGTTGCAACGATTGAAAGAAAAATTCGGAAAGCGAATTGGGGATGGGATTGTGTTCCATCATGGTGAAGTCAAGCGTGAGGGCAATATCGTGTACCTTCCTTACTATATGGTCACGGTCATCTAAGGCAATAAGGCAGAGAGAATCTCTCTGCCTTATTTCGTATGGGGCTTCTTTCACCCGTCGCCTTCCCCCAACGCTTACCATCACGTAAATAGGGGATGGTTGGTTTTTTCGCGCTTCAAATTGAGAAGGTGCTACTCGCACTAGTCTTCTATTCGGACGGGGAAAGCGACTTTCGGGGGGTGTTTTGTGTGGGTGGAAGAAAAAGTAGCGAAAACTCAATGAGTTAATGAGAGCGACTCTCATTCGTGAGGTCCTGTTTGGCTTTAGAAGGGTGCTTTCAGATTGGGTTAGCAAATAGCTTATGTTTATTGAAGGGAAAGAGGCTGAAAGATCGTCTTTATGGGTAAGCGACTAGTGCCCGTAAGGAGACG
>JAHHRF010000104.1 GCA_020025955.1 Sutterella sp. | reverse complement strand
TGATGTCGCCAATGCGCGTCAACACCGACACGTCTGCCATGGGCGAGACGGTCCAACCGTGCATTTGGTAAGCCGGTAACGACGCCGTCACCCCGACGGGCAACGTGGCAATACGTACGTCGTCAGCCTTTTGCGTTAGCGCCGCCTGGCCGTTTACTAAAACGTCAAAGGCTTTGGTCTTGATGAGGCTTACCGTTAGCCCCGCATGTGGGGTGAGGGTAGCGCCCATCATCGGGACGTCCATCGCGATACGGCCACCTACCGTTAAGGCATCGGTCTTCGTTTTAGCGCTCAACTGGGCAGGGCCTTGCAGTAATGGGTCTAAAGCGAAATTGGTAAAACGATCCGTTGCGGAAACCTTGCCGTTACTGTGCACGTAGCTCACTTGCGCGGAGGCCGTAACCGTATCCGTGATCGCCCAGTCGCCATAGCTCGTCACGCCTACGACCGTGTTCTTCGTTTCTTGACCGTCTAAAACGCCCTTGGCCTTAGCCTTGCCTTTCAAAACGGTTACGGCTAACCCAAGGTCACCCGTCCCGACCTTAGCGTCGCCACCAAGGACTACGCCATAGAGGGGCGACTCAAACCCAACCGTCACCGGTCCCACTTTGCTGTCCTTAAACGTAGACTTGCTACCCGCAGCTGTAGCCCAGAAGGTGCCCTGGCTCTTAGAGCGCGCCATCGTGCGATCAGACAACGCTTGCGTGGTTTGTTCCACACCCGTTAAGGGGGCTAACGCAGGGGCCACCCCTAAGCCGACGCCAGCAATGCGGTTAAGACTGAACTTGGCTTCGGGCGTGGTGGAACTTTCTTCCAAGATGGCACGAATCACTTTGACGCCATAGGGAATGTCGCTCGGTAAGCCTTCTGCTTTCAGTTCCGCAGCGCTCTTCATCGAACCGTCAGGCTTTTTGAAACGGGCTACGTAATCGTTAATGTTGCCCATCTCGGTCGGCGTTTTAACGAAGTCTTTGTCGCCTAAACCCGGCATTAAGGTGTCTGCATAGGTTTGACCTAGGGTTAACTTTTCAACGATGATTTTGAGTTTGCCTAAATCGCTTACTTCAAACTTGGATGTAAAGCCTTCGCCAGTATCAACCTTGCTCCAGTTCTGAAGCGTATAAGGAACCTTCTTTTTAGCAAAATTAGGTGCGGTGTTAGGGCTTAGGGTTTCGGATACGACAATCTCACCAGGATTCGTGGAGTTCAAAACAATGAAATTCGCCCCAGGTGTGAGATCCATACTGTCGACGCCAAAGTTGTCTATTTTGCCGTTTAAAACAACAGTTGCTCCCTTGCCAATTTTGATCTCTGCAACGGCTGTGTCGTCTACTTTTCCTACTGTATACATGCTGGGGGGAACAAGGTTCGCTAACCCAAGGAAGCTAGACGGAAGAAACTGTGAGTTAGTGGTCACAAGAGTTTGGAATTCTTCTCCAGGATCACTACCTACAAGCAATCGACCTCCAATTACGTTGAGTGTATTAGTCGCTATGTTGTTACTAAGAACAAAGGTTCCGCTAGTGAGGTCTAAAGAGTCTCGATCAATTAATGAGATGGCCTCAGCTTTAAAAAGCCCAGTGACATTGAGTTGAGCGTTTTTTTCGATATGCACTTCACCAAAGGTCATTGAGCCCGCTACGTTGAGCGTTCCTTTAATGCTGGTGTCGCTAGTCACGCCAATTTGACTCTTTTTATCTACCGTGAAAGAGCTCCCTTCTTCGATGGTTAAATTTAATGCTTCTAGGTCGACATCCGATAACGTGACTTTGCCTTTGTTTTCTACTTTAATGTCACCAACTGCACCAATACGTTTTGTGGCGTCCGTCGGGATGAAAGTTAATGAGCCAAAAACCTTCACCAAGTCATATTTCTTCGTGGTTGTTGGGGTAGCCGAATCTAACTTAACCGTCTGTGATTCTTTTTCTTTGACTTCCAAATCAGCCGCTACGGCCTGCGTCCCGCCAATGCTGACAACCCCCAGCACAACAGCAGTCATCACGGCTTTGCCTTGAGATTGTGCAGCCCCACTGACGGTTTCATTAACGGCCACATAAACACGACGTACACGGTTAAATACCGTCTTAAAGGTTTTAT
>JAHHRF010000010.1 GCA_020025955.1 Sutterella sp. | reverse complement strand
GCTGGTCGGGGTGAGAGGATTCGAACCTCCGACTCCTACGTCCCGAACGTAGTACTCTACCAGGCTGAGCTACACCCCGACATCGCGTCTTTTCTTAGTGCTCCACGACTTAGACGTTACGTTCTACCGTGAAGGCGAGCAATTCTACCAGAGATTTCGTGTATTCGCTTTCTTCGAGCACGGCGAGCGCGTCTTTACCGCGGGCGAGTTCCTGACGGGCACGTTCTCGGCAACGGGCCAAAGCGTTCGTCGACAAGACCAAGCGGGTAATGGCTTCAAAGTCGCCGTCCCCTTGGCGAATCGCCTCTTCAATCTGCGCGCGCCCGGCGGCGTCTGCCTCTTCCAAGGTGTAGATCAAGGGTAAGGTCATCTTCCCTTCACGAAGGTCCGCCCCTAAATTCTTCCCAATGCTCGCGGTCTCTCCGCGGTAGTCCAAGATGTCGTCAGCAATCTGGAAAGCGTTCCCCAAGGCCAAAGCATAGGTGGCAACAGCTTGGGTTTCTTCGTTGGAGGCATCCGCTACGGCCGCGGCCATACGAGCTGCGGCTTCAAAGAGGCAAGCGGTCTTGCGTTCAATCACCTGGAAGTAACGCTCTTCATCCACAGCCGGGTCATGGGCATTGACCATCTGAAGGACTTCGCCTTCACTTAAGCGGTTGGCGGCATCCGAGAGCGCTTCCATGACTTTGAGGTTGCCGGCTTTGACCATCATCTGGAAAGAGCGCGTGTAGAGGAAGTCGCCCACAAGCACTGCAACGCCATTGCCCCACTGCGCGTTGGCAGTAGGACGCCCACGGCGAAGGTTCGACTCGTCGACCACGTCGTCATGCATAAGGGTGGCCGTGTGAAGCAATTCAATCGTGGCGCCTAAATACTGGTGCAAGGTGCCTTCATAGCCCAACGCACGGCAAATCAGCATTAAGAGCGCCGGGCGCATACGTTTCCCGCCCGCGCTCGTGATGTACTCGCTGATTTCTTTCATACGGGGGACTTCACTTGAGAGCTCTTCGCGAATCAAACGATCCACGGCAACCATGTCAGCTTGAATGGGCGCTAAAACACGGGCAATCAGCGCTTTAGGATCGGTGGCGGCGGCACTAGACGTCATAGAAAAACCTTTGTGAGTTCACGCCCTCAAAAGGGAGGGCTTGAAGGGAGATAGTTTTCTTATTTTAGCCTGCTTCCCCCTTGGGGTTGGGGGGCGCTACGCACCCCAATGAAAAAAGAGGGTTTCGGCTTGACGGGCGGGGGCATTTCATTGATAATCTCTTTTTTTCCACGCACACGAGATGTGTTGGGCCTGCCGGAATTCCCCGTCAGTGTTTGACACGCTTATTACAAAAAGGTTTTACCCGAGGGGGATTGTCCACTTCGAAGTAAAACGGGCGAGGTTTATTACATGTACGCAATTATCAAAACTGGCGGTAAGCAGTACCGCGTTTCCGTTGGCGAAAAGCTCAAGGTTGAAACCCTCGACGCCGAAGTCGGCGCTGTGGTTACCCTTGAAGAAGTGCTCGCTGTTTCTGGCGACAACGGCCTCAAGGTTGGCGCTCCCTTCGTGGAAGGCGCTGCTGTGAAGGCTACCGTTCTCTCCCACGGCCGTGGCGAGAAGGTTCGCATCTTCAAGTTCCGTCGTCGTAAGCACTCGATGAAGTCCGGCGGTCATCGTCAGAACTACACCGAGCTCAAGATCGAATCGATCGAAGCTTAATTGGTTAACCCACTTTTTATAGAGAAGCAAGAAAATGGCACATAAGAAAGGTGGCGGCTCGACCCGCAACGGTCGTGACTCCCAGGCTAAGCGCCTTGGTGTAAAGGTTTTCGGTGACGCAGCTGTTAACGCTGGTGGCATCATTGTTCGTCAGCGCGGCACGAAGTTCCACGCTGGTAACAACGTTGGCATGGGTAAGGATCACACCCTCTTCGCACTCGTTGACGGTAAGGTCAAGTTCGAAGTGAAGGGTGCCTTCAATCGTCATTACGTTCACGTTGAAGCTGCTTCGGCCTAATTGGTTAGAAGCGCCTCAGTTGAACTGAAGCGATAAGAATCCTAAGCTCAGTGGCATGCCCACTGAGCTTTTTTAATGTGTGTTTGTTCACCCTTTCTCTAGTGAAAACCTTTAGAAAAAGGCTGGATGTTTTTGGCACAGACGTCGAAGGAAGTCTGTTAGAGTTCTGGTTTACCCAGCGGGACAAACACGCTTTTTTTAAGGTGAATTTGTGAAGTTTGTAGACGAAGCTCGCATCGAAGTACAAGGTGGCAAAGGCGGTAATGGCGCGGCCAGCTTCCGACGCGAAAAGTTTATCCCGAAGGGTGGCCCTGACGGGGGTGACGGCGGTCGTGGTGGCTCGGTTTGGGCCGTAGCGGATCGCAACATCAACACGCTTGTCGACTATCGTTTTACGCGTAAGTTTTTTGCTCCGAACGGTGAAAATGGCCGTGGGGCAGACTGCTACGGGGCAGGCGGTGAAGATATCACGTTACGTATGCCGGTCGGGACACTCGTTCGAGATACCGATACGGGTGAAGTCATTGCTGACTTGAACACCCATGGCGCACGCCAGCTCTTAGCCCAAGGCGGCAAGGGTGGCTTAGGTAACTTGCACTTCAAGAGCAGTATCAACCGTGCGCCGAAGCAGGCAACGCCGGGCGAACCCGGTCAGTACCGTGCACTCGAATTAGAACTCCAGGTCTTAGCGGACGTGGGCTTGTTAGGTTTGCCTAACGCTGGGAAGTCGACCTTTATTACGGCCGTCTCCAATGCCCGTCCGAAGATCGCGGACTATCCCTTTACGACCTTGCACCCCCATTTGGGCGTGGTGCGTGTCGGCCCCGAAGAAAGCTTTGTGTTAGCGGACGTTCCGGGGTTGATTGAAGGCGCCGCCGAAGGGGCGGGCTTAGGGCACTTGTTCTTACGCCACTTGTCGCGTACCAAGATTTTGCTCCACGTCATTGACGCAGCCCCCTTTGACGAAGAAGAAAACACGGTGGAACGCGCCGTGGCCTTGGTCGAAGAGTTAGAAAAGTATGATCCGGAACTGGCGGCCAAACCCCGCTGGTTAGTGTTAAACAAGATGGATTTGGTTGAAGCTGAGAAGCGCGAAGCCTTGGTCGAAGAGTATCGAGCCGCTTTGTGTCCGAACGGCGAACCTGTATTCACGATTTCTGCCGCCACACGCGAAGGTTGTGAAGCCTTGGTGAATGCCTTGGCACAGAAAATCGACGAAGACCGTCGAAGTGAACTCGGATTCTTGGATGACGAACGTTTCAATCCCTTAGATTAAAACCGAAAGCCCCTCGGCTACCCGCTAGCCGCAGGGGCTTAGTACTTAGCGAAAGCACTTTTTCTCTTTTTTTCTTAGCACGTGAGGGCTACCAATATGAACGAGAACTCATTTTTGGCGCGCTACTTTAACTTCAAGGGTTACGGCACGACCTTAACTCAGGAAGTCTACGCCGGGATTACCACCTTTATGGCGATGGCCTATTTGATCTTTGTGATTCCGTCGATGTTAAGCGACGGCGGGATCCCGAAGGACGCCGCCATTGGCGGGACCATCATTGTGACGATCGCCATTACGCTCTTAATGGGCGTCTGGGCCAAGTACCCGATTGGGGTGGCCCCGGGCTTGGGGATTACGGCGTTTTTCTCGTACTACATTTGTGGTCCTGCGGGCTACGACTGGCACACCGGTTTGGGTGCGGTCTTTATCTCCGGGATTGTGTTCTTCTTCTTGACGGTGACCCGCATTCGCCAGTACATCGTCAACTCCGTTCCCATGGACTTGAAACTCGCCATTGTGGTGGGGATCGGGGCCTTTATCTCGCTCATCGGCTTAAAGAACGGGGGCGTGATTGTTAAAGATCCCAACACGTTTGTGACCTTGGGCAACATCACGGATCCGAAGGTGATGTTGACGCTCTTTGGCTTTTTCTTAACGAGCGCCTTGATGGTGCTTCGCTGGCGCGCCGCCATGATTATCGGGATCGTGACGACCACCGTGTTAGGGATTAGCTTAGGGGTCTCCGACCTCCCTGAAGGCAGTTGGTTTACGACGTCCCTTCCTGACATTTCGCCCACCTTCATGCAGTTGGATGTGATGGGGGCGCTCTCTCACGGGCTCTTAAGCATCATCTTTACGCTCACCATGGTGGACTTGTTTGACAACATGGGCGTCTTAATTGGGCTTGCCAAGAAGTGCGGCTTCATGCGCGATAACGGCCAAATCCAGAATTTGGACCGTGCCTTTATCACGGACTCCGTGGGTACGATGTTCTCGGCCTTAATGGGCACGACCACGGCAACGAGCTACTTGGAAAGCGCCACGGGTGTGGCCGCTGGGGGGCGTACGGGCTTAACCGCGGTGGTGGTTGCCTTCTGCTTCTTCTTAGCGCTCTTCTTCATCCCGTTAGTGGGGATTGTGCCCAGCTACGCGACGGCGCCGGTGCTTGTGATCGTGGGCGCCTTGATGATGCAAGAAGTCGTGGGGATTCACTTTGAAAAGTTGGAAATCGCGATTCCTGCCTTCTTAACCATCGTCTCCATGCCCTTCACGTTTAACATCGCCACGGGCTTTGGCTTTGGCTTCATCAGCTATGCCGTCATTCATGTCTTAACGGGTAAGTTCCGTGAAGTCTCGCCCTTGATGTACGTGATTGCCGCGTGCTTCGTGGTGAACTTCGTCTTACGTAGTTAACGCACGACTTTTGAGCGAGGGGGAACCGACTTTCCCCTCGCTCATCAAAGAGACAAACCTTGCTTTTGCTCAAAGGTCTGGGCACTGAGGCTAACCCCCTTGGTGCCCTTTTTTTCTGGCTAAGGCTATGATGAAAGAACGACTGACGTGCCTATGGAGAAGGACCGATGACCGCCAATTTAAAAGCCGCCCAACGTTGGGTGGTCAAAGTGGGCTCTGCACTCGTGACCGATGACGGTCATGGGTTGGATTTAGAGGCCATTGCCCGCTGGGCCAAAGAAATTGCCCACTTACAGAAACTCGGAAAATCCGTGATTTTGGTGAGCTCTGGCGCCATTGCCGAGGGGCGTTTGCGCCTGGGCTGGACCGAGCGTCCCACCCAGGTCTCCGACCTTCAAGCGGCCGCAGCCGTCGGGCAAATGGGCTTGGTGCAGGCCTACGAAACGGAATTTCGCCGTCATGGGATTAAAACGGCGCAAGTCCTTTTAACGCACCAAAATGTGGCCGATCGTGAGCAGTATTTAAATGCCCGTCAAACGCTCTGGCGCCTGATGGAATTGGGGGTGGTGCCCATCGTGAACGAAAACGACACCGTGGTCACCGACGAAATTAAAGTAGGCGACAACGACACCTTAGGGGCCTTGGTCACCAACCTCGTTGAAGCGGATGCGCTCGTGATCCTCACTGACCAAAAGGGGCTCTACACGGCGGATCCCCGCAGCAACCCCGACGCCCAATTTGTGAGTTTGGCCACGGCCGGCGACCCGGCACTCGAAAAAATGGCAGGCGGGGCGGCGAGCACTCTCTCCAAGGGCGGGATGATTACGAAAATTTTGGCCGCAAAACGCGCAGCGCGCTCGGGGGCTTCCACCGTGATTGCCTCGGGTCGCGAACCCCAGTGCTTGGAGCGCCTTGCCCAAGGGGAATCGATTGGCACGTTTTTAGCGTCCGCTTCGACGGTCCTTCAAGCACGCAAACAGTGGATTGCCGACCAGTTGCGTGTTCAGGGGAAGGTTGTGTTGGACGCGGGAGCGGCCAAACGCTTGCGTGAAGGGAACGTCTCCCTTTTGCCCGTTGGGGTGATTGGGGTAGAGGGGAGCTTCACGCGTGGGGCGCTGGTTGCCTGCGTGGATGAAGCGGGCAGTGTCTTGGCACGCGGCTTAGTCAACTATGGAAGCTCTGATGCTGAGCGCCTTCTTGGGGCGCACACCCATGAAATCCTCGAGCGCCTAGGGTGGGCCCATGAGCCTGAACTCATTCATCGCGATAACATGATTGTCACCGCGGCTTTAGACGCTCAGTCTTGATAAAATAACGACTTGAAACACTAGTTTATTGGTTTAAAACGCCTCAATGCGAGCGAACGCTTGGGGCGTTTTAGATTTACTTTTCAAAAAAGAGAAACTCAACATGCGCGCACGCAATTACTTTATTTCCACGCTCAAAGAAGCGCCCGCTGATGCGGACGTGGTGAGCCAGCAGCTCTGCATCCGCTCCGGGATGATCAAGAAGTTGGCAGCGGGGGTCTACAACTACATGCCGATCGGCTTACGTACGATTCGCAAGATCGAAACGATCATTCGTGAAGAAATGGATCGTGCCGGGTCGTTGGAAATGTTGATGCCTGTGGTGCAGCCGGCTGAACTCTGGCAGGAAACGGGCCGTTGGCAGAAGTACGGCGCGGAATTGTTGCGTTTCAAAGACCGTCATGACCGTGACTTCGTGATTCAGCCCACCAGCGAAGAAGTGATCACGGACGTGGCCCGTCAGGAAATCAACAGCTGGCGTCAGCTCCCGTTGAATTTCTATCACATCCAGACGAAGTTCCGTGACGAACGTCGTCCTCGCTTTGGCCTCATGCGCGGTCGTGAATTCACCATGAAGGACGCTTATTCCTTTGACCGTGACGAAGAAGGCGCCGGCAAGTCCTACGACAACATGTTTGCTGCCTATCAGCGCATCTTCCAGCGTTTAGGTCTCATGTTCCGTGCCGTGCGTGCCGATACGGGCTCCATCGGGGGTTCCCGCTCGCACGAATTCCAGGTGATCGCTGACGTCGGTGAAGACGTGATTGTGTATTGCCCCGAGAGCGACTACGCCGCCAACATCGAATTGGCCGAAGCCTTCTCCGTGATTGACGAGCGTTTAGCCGCCAAGGAAGCCATGGAAAAGGTGGCGACCCCTGGCCAAGAAAAGTGCGAAGACGTCGCGAACTTCTTGAAGTTTGACGTTACCCGCATGATGAAGACCGTCGTCTTAGCTGCCGAACAGTTTGACGAAAAGGGCGCGCCGTTGCCCGCTCGCTTAGTTGTCATCCTCCTTCGTGCGGACCATGAATTAAATGAAGTGAAGGCCGGTCACCTCCCTGAATTAAAAGAAGGCTTCCGTTTTGCCACGGACGCTGAAATTGAAGCTGCCTTTGGCTCCAAGCCCGGTTACCTCGGCCCTGTTGGGATCGCTGGCGACATCAAGGTCTACGCCGACCGTACCGCGGCCATGATGTCGGACTTCTGCTGTGGCGCCAACGAAGAAGGCTTCCACTTAACGGGTGTGAATTTCGAGCGCGACCTCCCGACGCCCGACGTAGTGGACCTTCGTAACGTGGTGGAAGGCGACAAGAGCCCGGACGGCAAGGGCACGCTTCGCCTCCAGCGCGGTATTGAAGTTGGCCACGTGTTCTTCCTCGGCACCCAGTACTCCGAAGCCCTTAAGGCCACGTACTTGGACGAAAACGGCAAGCCCCAGATTCTTCAGATGGGTTGCTACGGCATTGGCGTGACCCGCTTGGTGGGTGCCGCCATTGAACAGTGCCACGACGATCGTGGGATTGTGTGGCCCGATGCTATCGCCCCCTTTGAAGTCGTGATTTGCCCCATGAACTATGCCAAGAGCGAAGCTGTTCGTGAAGAAGCGGACAAGCTCTACGAAACCCTCAAGGCACAGGGCGTGGACGTGATCCTCGACGACCGTGATATGCGCCCTGGCGTCATGTTCGCGGACTGGGAATTGATCGGTGTCCCGCACCGTGTGGTGATCGGTGACCGTGGTCTCAAGACGGGCGAAGTGGAATACGTCTGCCGTCGTGAGATGGACAATAAGGTCATGGTCCAGAAGGATGAAATCGCTCAGTTCCTCGTGGACCGTATCGAGCGCTAAGCTGGACTAAGCCCCCAACGCAAAAGGACGACTTCGAAAGAAGCCGTCCTTTTTTCTATGCCCTGAGGGCTCTATTACTGTTCTCTAACCACCGGGAAGTGGTGCGTGTTTTCGCACAAGTCACGGTAGTAGAGGTAGCTTACGATTTGAAGCGTCATCAGTGACACCGTCGTGAAAAAGAATTCGAGTATCGGTGCGATGCTAAAAAAGATATGACGATGCGAGTCAAAGACATACAGCAAGACGAATTCAATCGCCAGACTCACCAAGCCCCAGAAAAAGACGATGAAAAAGTCCGTAATGACGATTTTGAAGAAGTTCTTAAAGTAAAGCGCGAACGACTTCTTCAACGCGTAGTAGGGCGGCACATAAGCATCCACGACCAGAAAGGGAGCGGCCCAGAAGCTACGAACCACCAAAAAGAAAAAGACGATAGCAGCGGTTGAGATCAACGTGTTGCCTTGCTTGAGAGCCGTGGTCGCGACCGCAAAACACAAGACCGCCGTCACGGCCAGCGTAATGGCTAAGAGGGCCGCGAGAATGCCGAAATTACGCTTAACGTTAGGGATCTTCCAGAGAGTGGCTGCGGTATCCAGGATGTTCGCGGGGAGCCGCTCGTCAACCACATGGCGTGCCGTCGCCATTTGCAAGGCGAGGAGGTAGGGCGAGAGGAGAATCGCCAAGAGGGACAACGTGAAACTGATGAGCTGAGAATGTAAGACCTCAGGCAAGTTCTGGAGCAAGGCGTAGTAAACCGCCGTCAAGAACCCCATGATAAAGAGATCGAACGGACGATCGTTAAGGACGGCGACGGTTTCCTTCACCCAGCCCATAATGGAAATCGGTTTTTTAGACATAGTGCTTACGGTTCAGAGGCGTTGCAAAAAGGATTGAGCTTCCTGGTGACAAGAAGCGTTTACGGTATTGTGTCGCCACGCTGAGTCAATCTGTGACGCATTCAAACACCGGGAACAAAAAAGGACGACCCTCAACGCGATCGTCCTTTGGCACAGCCCGTTATTGCTTTAACGTCGGGAAGTGGTGCGTGCTCGTCTGGTTATAGCCATCTCGGTAGTAGAGGTAGCCTAAGAGCGTAAAGCTCGAGAGCACAAAGTAGCCCACGATGAGAAAGACGATCGAGCCCAGAGCCAAATAGAAGGGCGAGCCGTGCGTCAAGGGGCTCCCCCAGCCCGTCCCGGCGATAAGAAGCCCGTAGGTAATGATGATGGGGAGGCTCCATACCATGAGCATCAAAAAGTCCGTCACGAGGATGCGGAAGAAATTGCGCCAAAAGATCCCCACCGAGGCTTTAATCGCCGCAAAAGGAGAGAGCTTGGCATCTTCCACCAGGATGGGCGCCCACCAAAGACCGCGCACCAGAATATAAAAGGCGATGGCGTCCGCTAATAAAATGAAGAAGACCACAATCGCAGAAATCCCCAACGTGTCCACGGCAAAGAGGGCACCAAAGGCAATGCCACTGCACACCAAGCCCCCGACCAAAAGGGTGAAGCCCTTTAAGAGCGTGAGGGATGCCAAACGCCCCACCACGCCCGGGATCTCCCAGAGGGTGTGAAGGATTAAAAAGAGTTTCGCCGGACGGTGTTCGTCAGCCACCTGACGCGCCCCAATCATTTCCACAATCGTGACGTAGGGCGCCAAGAAGGTGAGGAGCACAAAGCCAATTAAGGCTAAGAGGGGCATATATTGCCAGGTCGAGCCAGAAGGGTAGAGGCAATAGAAAAGGAGAGAAAAAAGGGTCACGCCAAGAAGCCCAAAGGGACGGCGCTTAAGGCCAACCAAGGCGTCTTTGAGCCAGCGGAAAATAGAAGGTTGTTTCGTCATAGACTTTTTAAAGAAGTACACAAAATTTTTCGCGCTATCGTAGCCGAGTTGCGCGAAAGGAAAAGGGACGGTGAGGGGAAGAAAGTTTTACCAAACGCAAAAAAGGGAGACCGTAGTCTCCCTTTTAGCGAAGCGCTTTAGTCTTTGGTATCCACAGGATCGAAGACCAGCATCAAGCTCTCGGGCGTTTCCGAGGCTTTACCGTGCGGGAACGGTTCACACTTGTGGATGGCATTTAAGACCGCAATGTCAAACGCGGTGATCCCAGAGGATTTCACGCGCTCGGGCTCACCTTGGAGTTCCCCATTGGCACGCAGTCGTACGCGGTACACCGCCTCATACTTCCCAGCCTTCATGCCCGCGGGCACGTCAAAGGCGATATTGGGTCGTA
Organism: Sutterella sp.; assembly: GCA_020025955.1. Classification (GTDB taxonomy): domain Bacteria; phylum Pseudomonadota; class Gammaproteobacteria; order Burkholderiales; family Burkholderiaceae_F; genus Sutterella. Next base: position 33,073 of record JAHHRF010000010.1, on the reverse strand, counting down.
CGCAGGCAATCACCTTGGCTTGGTATTGCGCTAAGCGATGCCCCGTAAGGTTACGGTGACGAGCCGTTTTGTCCCCCGTTTCTTTGCCGCCCGGCAACGCATCCATTAAGCGATTCACTTCATTTTGGCGAATGGCTTCTTGCATGGCGGCAAGGCGTGCCGCTTGGCGACGGGCTTCTTCGGCTTTGCGCTTAGCTTCCGCTTCGGCCTTGCGTTTGGCTTCAAGGGCTTTGCGCTTGGCTTCTTCTTCCGCCTTACGTTTCGCTTCTAAGGCTTTTTGCTTTTCGGCTTCGGCCTTACGTTTGGCAGCTTCCAGGCGACGAGCCTCTTCACGAGCACGCTCTTCCTTTAAGGCAATTTCAGCGGCTTCACGGGCTTTTTGAGCCTCGGCGCGCTGTTGGGCCTCACGGGCTTGCGCAATCTTGGCTAAGTCGGGCGCGGGTTTGGGCTCGGGCTTAGGCTCAGGCTTGGGTTCCGGCTTGGGCTCGGGCTTTACCTCGGGCTTAGGTTCAGGCTTGGGCTCAGGCTCAGCGGGTTGCGTTTCTTCCAGTTTGGCCTTGCCCTCTAAGGTTTCTGGCGCCCAGAGTTCCGCGTAGACGCTCTCCGAGGAGGTCTTCCAGTGAAACACCCCTAAGAGCGCCACAAAGAGGAGGGTATGCACCCCAAGGGACAACCCAAGGGCGAGCTTATCCTCTTTACTTAAGGCTTTCAGGCGTGAGAAGGGCGAACGAGTCATGTCGCGCGTCCTCACTTATGAACCTGCAAAGAAAGCCCCACACGGGCAATGCCCGCATTTTGAAGTACTTTCAAGGCTTCAATCACGGCTTCATAGCGCACACTCTTGTCGGCCATGATGACGACGGGGGTCTCAGGCTTATCCCCTTGGACGTGTTTGACGGCGTCTATTAACCCCGCCACCGTCACCGGGGTGAGGTCTTTCCCTTGACGCACGGAGAGTTTTCCGTCCGCAAACACAATCACTTCCACGGGCTTATCGGGCGCTTTGCTCGCTTTACTGACGCTGGGCAAATTCACCACGCTCGGGTTCACAAAGGGGGCGGACACCATCAAGATCACCACCAAGACCAACATCACGTCGATATAGGGCACGACGTTGATGTCGCTCACTAAACGGCGACGGCCCTTTTTCTGATTAAAGAGTCCCATACCGATTAGCCTCGCTGGCTCTGGCGTTCCAGAATGTTCAAGAACTCTTCCGCAAAACCGTCCATACGCGCAGAAATCGTATTCAAGCGATGGCTAAAGTAGTTGTAGGCAGCGGAGGCCGGGATCGCAGCAAAAATCCCGATGGCGGTCGCCACCAACGCTTCGGCAATGCCTGGTGCCACCACGGCTAAGCTCACGTTATCTAACGTCGCCAAGCCCGTAAAGGCATTCATGATCCCCCAAACGGTACCGAAAAGCCCAATAAAGGGGGCGCTCGACCCAATCGTCGCGAGCATGGGAAGGCCCTTTTCTAAGCGATCCGTTTCACGGGTGTAAACGGCGCTCATGGCGCGGCTCACCCCGTTAATGCTCTGAGAGGACCCTTCGTGCTTTAAGAATTCACGCATCCCCGCCACGAAGAGGCGTTCTTCCACGCCTTGCTTCATGGGGTTCTGGCTGCAGCGCTCGTAGAGGCCCGAGAGTTCTGCCCCACCCCAGAAGGTGTTTTCAAAGGCTTGAATCTCGGCCATCGTACGGTTGAGCACAAAGTACTTCTTGAAAATAACCGTCCAGCTCGTCACCGATAAGATCAATAAAAGGGCGAGCACCGATTTCACCACGACGCTAGCGTTGGCAATCAAGGTGAGGATAGAAAGGTCAGTTGTGGGCGTCATAATCAAAAAAGTCAGTGAGAAAAAAGAAAAGAATTAGGAAAACGCGGCTTTTAAGCGCGGGCTCAAGGCTTTAGGGCGGCGGCTCACGGGGTCAATGACCCCCACACGAACCGTGGCTTCACAGCATAGGGTCTCACCTTTGTAGACCCCTTGCAAGAAGGTGACCGACGCGCCACGCACGGCTTGCACCTCGGTTTTCACCACCAGCTCATCGTCGAGCTGCGCGGCTTGACGGTAGCGAATCTGCATATCCGCCACCACAAAAAGGGCGGCCTCTTCCGCATCGGCCTGGGCGAGTTGGTTTTGTCCAACGCCTAACGCTCGTAACCACTCGGTGCGAGCGCGTTCCATGAAGCGCAAATAGTTAGCGTGGTACACAATGCCGCCGGCGTCCGTGTCTTCCCAGTACACACGGATGGGTAAAGTAAACGTCTGCATTTTTTGAGTTTATTCCCTTCGTCGTAAACGGATCCAAAGCCCCAACATGAGTCCCCATAGAATAACCGAGACCCCCTCAGGGAGCGTGTGAAGAAACGTAAGCAGACGGTCGTAGCCCTCAGGGTCCGTGCCCAAGAGATGACGCCCTTGCCACAAAAAGAGCGTCCAATTGGTGGCAATCCAAAGCCCAATGGCCGTGAGTAACGTGGGGCGCCACGAGAGGGTTTTGAGTTCCGTAAAGGCAGCCACGACCCCCGTGCCCGCACGGTACGCACGCGCGACCCCGAGAATCACCACAAAGGCGGCTGACGTCACCCCGGAAGCAATCAAGGCAATTAAGCTGCGGCGAGCGACCCACGCGGCAGGACTCCAGCCGCCGGGTTCCGGCAGGACATGCGAAAGGGGCTCGCCATTGATGGCTACCATCGCCATCGGGGCACTTTCCCCTGCGATTTCACGCTGCGCAGCACCCATGGTCGCCACCAAGCTTTCTAACCCGCCCGTGACCACTAAGAGGGCCCAGGCCCACAAAAAGAGGGTGACGGTAAAGAGGCTCTGAAGGAGGGCGGTTTGACGCCATTTCACCCACAGCGCTCGTTGCGTTTGACGCTTTTCAAGAAAGAGCAAAAAGCCCAGGAAACAGGCACTCACAAAGAGGAAACGCGCCTCAGCACTCTCAAAGATCATAGGTGTTTAAAGGGAAGAGAATAAATCGTGGACTTGGGCGTGCGGAGCGGTTAAACCAAAGTGCTCCCAGGCGAGCGCGGTTGCCATACGCCCACGCGGGGTACGTTGCACAAAGCCCTGTTGAATCAAATAGGGTTCCACCACGTCTTCGAGCGTGTCACGGTCTTCACCGATGGCCGAAGCCAAGTTGTCGATCCCCACGGGACCGCCCGAAAACTTTTCCATAATGGTGAGAAGGAAACGCGTATCGATTAAATCGAGCCCACGCTCATCGACGTTTAACATCGTTAACGCCGCGTGCGCCACGTCGCGCGTGATTTGCCCATTGTGTTTGACTTCCGCGTAGTCGCGAACGCGACGCAGTAGTCGATTGGCCACACGCGGGGTGCCACGGGCTCGACGGGCAATTTCGTCAGCGCCGTCCGCATCAATCTCAAGGTTTAAGAGTCGGCAAGAGCGCCCCACAATGTGCGCTAAATCTGCATGACTATAAAACTGCAATTGGTTGACGATCCCAAAGCGGGCACGCAAGGGGTTCGTTAGCGACCCCGCACGAGTCGTTGCCCCAATCAAGGTAAAGGGGGGCAAATCCAATTTGATGGAGCGGGCGGCCGGCCCCTCTCCGATCATGATGTCGATTTGATAGTCTTCGAGCGCCGGGTAGAGGATTTCCTCCACCGAGGGACTTAATCGATGGATTTCATCGATAAAGAGGATGTCATGGGGCTCCAAGTTGGTGAGCATGGCCGCCAAGTCCCCGGCACGCTCTAAGACGGGGCCCGAGGTCTGGCGGATGTTGACGCCCATTTCGTTGGCGACAATGTTCGCGAGCGTGGTTTTACCCAAGCCCGGCGGTCCAAAGAGCAACAAATGGTCCAACGGTTCCCCACGGCGCTTCGCGGCCTGGATAAAGATATCCAACTGCTCACGAATGGCGGGCTGCCCCACGTAGTCTTTTAAACGGGTCGGGCGCAAGGCACGGTCCACGTTTTCTTCGTTGGGGGTAGTGGCGTTGGCGTTTACCAAACGGTCGACGTCCATAGTGTGTCCTTAGTGCGAGAGCAATTGAAGGGCTTGACGAATGCCGTCACTGACGCTCACATCCGCCCCTAATTCCTTAACGGCCTTTTGCGCTTCACGTTCTGCGTAGCCGAGCGCCACCAAGGCGCTAATGATGTCAGCGCGCTCATCCGTCACGGCAATGAGCCCAGCACCCGACGTGTCGAGCTTACCCTTAAGTTCGAGCACCAAACGTTCTGCCGTTTTCTTCCCGATCCCTGGCACACGCGTTAAGCGGGCGGCGTCGTTGCCTTCAACCGCCAGGGCTAAATCCTCGGTCGAGAGCCCCGACAAAACTGCCAAGGCAATACGGGGGCCTACGCCCGAGACTTTAATCAAGGCACGAAACGCAGCGCGCTCACGCTCTTCAAAAAAGCCATAGAGAATCTGGGCATCTTCACGCACCACAAAGTGCGTCACTAAGGTCACCGGGTGACCGAGCTCTGGGAGGTTACAGAACGTGGACATAGGCACCGAAACCTCATAGCCCACCCCGTGAACATCCACGAGAATCTGCGGGGGTTGTTTGGCAAGCAATTGCCCTTGAAGGCGTCCGATCATGATTAGGCCCCTTTCTTTTCGAGTAATTTGGTCCAGGCTTCGCGCCCCGCTTTCCCTTGGCGTGAGGCGCGTGGGGTGGCGTACGTGCGCGAGGCGGTGCCCGTTAAACGGACGGTTTGCAGTTTTTCGCTCGCGGCCGCACAGAGTGCACAGGCAATGGCGTCCGATTCGTCCGAGGGACGTTCTTCGGGAAGTTTGAGCAGTAAGGCCACCATGCGTTGGATGTCGGCTTTCTTCGCGCGCCCTGAGCCCGTGACGGCTTGTTTGATTTCGCTCGGGCTAAATTCCGCCACCGACACGCCCTTTAGGGCCACGGAAGCGATCGCGGCCCCACGGGCTTGACCGAGAATGAGGGTGCTTTGGGGGTTGACGTTCACAAAGACTTTTTCGCACGCCGCGGCCGTCGGTTGGTACGTGTCGCACAGCGTGGAGAGTGTGGCCGCAATCACCCGAAGGCGCTCGGAAAGCGCCCCTTTTTCGGGTTCGATGACGCCGCCTGCCACATAGTGCGAGGAGGAGCCGTCTACATCCAGAATGGCCCAGCCCGTGTGGTTGATCCCTGGGTCAATCCCCAAATAGCGTTTGCGCATGGATTAACGACCGAAGCCGCCCAAACCACCCATGCCGCCCATGCCCGGGAACTTGCCTAAGCCACCCATGCCGCCTAAGGCGCGCATCATCTTGGCCATGCCGCCCTTTTTCATGCGCTTCATCATGTCTTGGGTCTGTTCAAATTGCTTCAAGAGGCGATTCACCTCCTGAACCGAGACCCCCGCCCCCATGGCGATACGCTTCTTGCGGCTCGCTTTGATGAGTTCGGGCTTGGCACGTTCCTTCGGGGTCATCGCATCGATAATCCCCACGGTGCGTGCCACCGTCTTCTTGGCGGCTTCATCGTCCACTTTGCTCGCTAACTGGGCAAACTGGCTGGGGAGCTTTTCAAGCATCCCAGAGAAACTCCCCATGTTGTTGACTTGCATGAGCTGGTCACGGAAGTCCGATAAGTCAAAGCGGTTCCCCGTGGCCATCTTCTTGGCGAGCTTTTCAGCCTGCGCCATGTCGATGGAGCGCTGAACGTCTTTCACTAACCCCACGATGTCGCCCATCCCGAGGATGCGGCTCGCCATGGCTTCCGGATTGAAGGGCTCAAACCCCGTTAACTTTTCAGCACTCCCCACAAACTTGATGGGCTTGCCCGTGACTTGGCGCACCGACAAAGCGGCACCCCCACGGCTGTCGCCGTCGGTCTTGGTGAGCACGATCCCGGTGAGTTCAAGGCGCTCGTTAAAGGCCTTAGCGGTATTGACCGCGTCCTGACCCAACATCGCGTCGATCACGAAGAGCGTTTCCGTGGGCTTCAAGAAGTCATGTAAACCCGCGACTTCATTCATCATCGCTTCGTCAATGGCGAGGCGGCCGGCCGTATCCACAATCAACACGTCATAGAAACGACGACGGGCTTCGGTGACGGCATTGTGCGCAATCTGAATGGGCGTTTCATCCGGGGCGCTCGGGAACCAGTCGGCGCCAGCTTGTGCCGTCACGCTCTTTAACTGCTCAATAGCGGCGGGACGGTACACGTCAGCGGAAACCGTCATCACCTTCTTTTTCTTTTCTTCAACGAGGTACTTGGCTAACTTCCCAGCACTCGTCGTCTTCCCCGCCCCCTGAAGGCCGGCGAGCAAAATAATGGCCGGCGGCTGGGCACGAAGGTTGATTTCACGGTCCTGTTGGGGCACATCCCCACCAATGATGTCCGTGAGTTCTTTTTGCACGACGCCCACCAAGGCTTGGCCCGGGTTCAAATCCCCGACCACTTCCTGACCCAAGGCCTTTTCTTTGATGCGCGAGAGCACCTCACGCACCACGGGTAAGGCGACGTCCGCTTCTAAAAGTGCAATGCGCACTTCACGGAGCATTTCCTTGGTGTTTTCTTCCGTGAGTCGCGCCTGACCGCGCATCGTTTTAACGACTTTGGCAAGACGCTGGCTTAACGTGTCGAGCATGTGTTGTGTCCTTTCTAGTTCGGGAAATGAGGTTTCCGTGGAAGAGCCCTGGTTAACGTTGGATCACGCAAGGGTCTGCCGTCTATTCTTAAACTTTCCATTTTAGTGGGTAAGGCTCGCTTTTTCCATTGACTAGCGAACTCACCCTCGGGAATTTCAGAAAATGCCATCGTGGGTTTCCTCTTCATGGCGCTCTCCCTCATAATTAAGGAAACGGATCCCGCGCCTAAGCGTTGATTAATGCAAAGCGCTCACAATAAAGGCGAGAGCGAGGTTATACGCTCACGCCTGGGATCCTCCACCGTATTTCTTTTAGGAGCGTTTTGGCGAGAAGAGGGGCGTTTCCGTCTTTTTGTGAAAACGAAAGCACCGATGAATCTGTTGTCGATTGGGACCGTAATAGCGGCCGGCTTATATTTATGGACGGGGTTGACGATTATTCGCGCCATGAAGGGCGAAGGCTCGGCAGGGGCGACCTGGATTCGTTGGCCGATTTTAGTGGCAGTGCTCTTACAGGGCGCGACCCTGTACGCGGAACTCTTTAAGGTTCCAGAAGTGCACTTGGGGCTGGGCTATGTTGCTGCCTCGGTGGTCTTCTTCGCGGTCATCATTTTCTTGGTGGAGACGTGGATTCACCGCCTCCATGCCCAGTTTGGGATCATGCTCTTGGTGGCCGCAGCGGGCGCACTCTTTCCCCTTTGCTTCCCCGGCACCCCGATTATTGCTGCGGAGTGGAGTCCTTTGTTCCGCTGGCATTTGTTGACTGCGATTGCCGGCTACAGCTTCATGATCATTGCCCTCATTCAAGCGGTGCTCTTAACGCTTCAGAACCGAAGCTTGAAGCATATTGCTTTGGAAAAAGAAGAGGACGGCTTTTTAACGTCGTTACCCGGGCTCGTTGTCATGGAGCGCATCTTCTTTCGCATTTTAGCCCTGGGCTTTGTCTGCATTTCCTTGACGCTCGTCTTGGGGGCGTTGGCCACGCACGAGATGTTTGACGTGTGGGTTCGCTTTGACCATAAGACGGTGCTCACGTGGACGGCTTGGGCAGTCTTTGCGATTTTGCTCTTGGGTCGCTACTTTGGCGGGTGGCGCGCGCGTCATGCCTTGGGGTGGTTCTGGGTCGGCTTTGGCACCTTTATGCTCGCCTACTTTGGCTATCGCCTCATCATTGAGCTTTTTGGTCTTCGATAAGGAAGGGACGTTGTGCGCTATTTCCTCTTAGCGATTATTGCCTTGGCGTTTTTGGTGATGTGGTTCCAACGACGCCAAGCCACGAAGCTCAATAACGAAGAGCGTGAAGAGTTAGAACGCTTTCGCCGTAACGAGCGCAAACGTGCGGGCAAGCACGCCCTCCCGCAAGGGGAGCCCATGCTGTGCTGTGCGCACTGCCAAACGTACTTCCCGAAGGCACAAGCCCTTTGGCACGGCGATGACGCGTTTTGTTCTCAGCGATGCCGTGAGAAGGGAGCCCGGTAATGCGGCTGGACCCGACAACCGGTCGCCTGGGTGGGGCACGCTGGCGCGCCTCGCCCTTTTTTAATGCGCGACCCGACACCCCCATTACCCTGGTCGTCATCCATCATATTTCGCTCCCGCCCGCGGTCTTTGGCACCAACGACGTGGATGATCTGTTTCGCGGCACCTTAACCCCCAAGGGCGATCCCTTTTTAGAGAGCTTGGTGGGGTTGGAAGTGTCGTCTCACTTCTTTATTCGTCGTACGGGCGAAGTCCTTCAATACGTCTCAACGCTTGATCGCGCCTGGCACGCAGGGGTCTCCACTTTTGAAGGGCGAGAAAACTGTAACGACTTTAGCGTTGGGATTGAATTGGAAGGGACGGGCGACGTTCCTTACACCGACCCCCAATACGAGGCGCTTTTGGGCGTTTTAGAGGCCCTCATTGACGCCCACCCCATTGGGGCGATTACGGGGCACGAACACATTGCCCCGGGGCGCAAAACGGATCCTGGCCCCAGCTTTGACTGGTCACGGTTACAAACACTTGCCAATCGGGTGCGAATCGTGACAAAGCCTCAAGGTGGGGGCGAATAATCCGAGACAAGCTCGATATAATGAGCGCACGACTTACTTAACGACTGGTTTGACCCTTTTCATGATGACTTTTGACTCGATGTTGATGAGCGCCCTCTACTTCTTAGTGAGTTCTGTGCTCTCGATTTTTGGCGTGATTTTATTGCTTCGCGCCTGGATGTACCGCTGGGCGTTGTCGCCGGCTCACCCCTTGGTGCAGTTGACGCGTCGCGTCACGGACTGGATTGTGGTCCCCACCTCCAAGGTGCTTCACCCGGTGGGCAATGTCGACTCGGCCTCGATCGTCTTGTCGTTAGGCTTTGCGGTGCTCTACATGCTCTTAAACCGCTGGTTACGCTTCCCCGTGGAGGGCGTTAACCTCTTGGTGGTGCCGTTCTTCACGTGGGTGAGCTGGATTCTCTCCATGCTCAATTGGGGGTTGATCTTCTACGTGCTTCTTTCGTGGCTCAACCCCAGCTCCCCCATGACCTACACCTTGGCGATTTTGCTCGAGCCCTTCTTGGCCCCGATTCGCCGTGTATTGCCCCAGTTCGGGAGCATTGACTTCTCCCCCGTGGTGGTCTTCTTGTTAGTGGGCGTGCTCTCTAATTTTGTGATGCCCTTGGCGTACGGTCGTGTGATCTTCTAATCACGTCGAACCCAAAAAAAATCAAGGCCCCGTGCGGACTCGATGTCGCACGGGGCCTTATTGTTATTGTTTTTGTTTTTGTTTTTGAGTCTCACGCCTCAAAGCGAGCGCCTTTCATTCAAAGCCCTTAATCCGTTAAGGGCGTGAGGGTCGCTTCCGTCACGGGAACCGGTAAGTCGTCCGTGATGTAGATGGTGGCGTTGATAGTTCCCAAAGGGGGCAGCACTTGATTGGCGGTCACCCCATAGTCACGGGGCTCTAAAACGCGTTGCGCCACAATGCTCCCTGCGGCGTCAAGGAGGGCCAAATTCATCGCGGGGAAGTGCTCCGGGTAGGTGTCCTGGTTTTGAATCGTTGCTTCTAACACCGGGTGGTAGCGCACTTCACCGTTAACGTCCACGTCGCCCGTGCTCTTTACGCGCACCGTGGCAGCGATTTGTGCGCTTTGACGACGCACAAAGTTTTGGCAGGGCACAAAGCGCGTGCAGACGGTGTCGTACAAGGGCGCTAAGGCGGGCACCTGCTCAAAGAGGGGTTTGTGGAAAAAGACCAAGGCCACGTAGCCGGCGGCCAGAAGCATTAAAAGCGTCCAGAGGGCAGCAAAGCCAGAGCGCTTCGGGGGCGCTTCCGGGGTGCGCGCTTCAAAGTCTTGGACGTCTGCTGCGAGCTCAGTTAACGCCGCTTCGTCTAAAACGGGCGGGGTTTTTTCGTCCGGTTTCTTTTCGGGCACCACAACCGTGGGTGGCACTTCTTTTTCCTTTTCTTTTTCAACCTCGGCTAAGTGCGCGGCTTGGCTTGCCATCAATTGCGCTTTGTCGACGACGACACTTTCCGCTTTTTCAAAGTGAAACAGGGTCTGACAGGCCGAGCAACGCAGTTGCGGCTTTTCTAACGGGCTAGGCGCTTCCCAAAGTGCCCCACAGGCGGGGCAACGAATGACAGTAACCATAGTGAGGCGACGGCTCCCAGAAAGGACGGTGAAAAAGACACGTAAGGGGGCGCTGTGGCCCCCATTGCGCATTATGCGGCGAAATTAGCCCTGACGGGTGCCTTCTAAGCAGACCCAGTCGTCTTCTTGTTGCCAGAGACGCATCGAGAGGGTGGGATCCAACGACTCATAGTGCGCCATCAATTCCTCAGCCTGGTGCGCCAAAATCCCCGAGAGCACTAAGCGGCCACCCGGTGCCACGCGGGCAATTAAAGCAGGCGCCAAGAGTTTCAAAGGGTTACAAAGAATGTTGGCGATCACCGTCTGATAGTGCCCTTCGGGCAAATCAGCAGGGAGTTCAAAGCGGGCTTCAACGCCATTGGCGTCGGCATTTAAGCGAGCGGATTCAACAGCCAACGGATCAATATCCGTGCCTTCCACGCTCTGCGCCCCTAAGAGTTTGGCAGCGATCGCTAAAATCCCCGTCCCGCAACCGTAGTCAAGCACGGTGTCGCGTTCCGTAATGTTTTCGTCCAACCACTTCAAGCACAAGTGCGTGGTGGGGTGCGACCCCGTCCCGAAGGCCACGCCCGGATCCAAACGCAGGTTGACGGCGTTGTCATCGGGCACATCGTGCCAGGTGGGAACGATCCAGAGGCGGTCCGACACTTGCGTGGGCGGGAACTGGGCTTGCGTCACGCGGACCCAATCGACGTCCTCTAATTCTTCAACGCTTAACACTTCAGGCATTTCCGTTTTAAGCGCAGCCGCGGCTACCGTTAACGGCGTCGTCAGATCAAAGTCGTCTTCCACTAAGAGCGCCACGATGGAGCGCGGCCAGGCGCAGTTTTCCGGCTCCAGCCCCGGTTCCCCATAAAGGGGCTTTTCGTCGGTGGAGTCGGCGTCAGCGTCTTCAATCCCTGCGGATAAGACCCCGGCGTCCATCAAAAGGTCGGCCATGGCTTCGGCATGACGCTCGTCCAATAAGATTTTGATTTGTTTCATAGTCGTAGCGTGGCGTTTGGTCGAAATGGGGGCGAATTGCGTGCGAATTTCGTCAAACGTCCTGAATTTGAGGGGTAAAACTTCACCCAAAAAGAAAAGGGGACGGAAGGGAGTATGAGGCTCCTTTTCCGTCCACGGTGCGGTTTACTTATGCAATTCCGCGAGTTTCGCTTCCAGATAGTGAATGCTGGTGCCCCCTTGGATGAAGGCACGGTCGTTCACAATCTCACGGTGCAGTTGCGCGTTGGTTTTAATCCCGTCAACGGCCAACTCCGACAAGGCCACGTTCATGCGGGCAATGGCTTGCTCGCGCGTGTCCCCGTGCGTGATGATTTTCCCAATCATGGAGTCGTAGTAAGGGGGAACCGTGTAGCCACTGTAGACGTGACTGTCGACGCGCACGCCTGGACCCCCTGGCATATGCCAGCCCGTGACTTTGCCGGGACTCGGCACAAACGTGAAGGGATCTTCGGCGTTAATACGGCATTCCAAGGCATGCCCGCGCAACACCACATCCTTTTGGCGAAGCGTTAAACGCTCACCCGCGGCAATGCGGATCTGCTCACGCACAATGTCGATGCCCGTAATCATTTCCGTGACCGGGTGCTCCACCTGTACGCGCGTATTCATTTCAATGAAGTAGAACTCGCCGTTTTCGTACAAGAACTCAAACGTGCCCGCGCCACGATAGCCAATACGCTTACAGGCATCCACACAGCGGGCGCCCAGCTTATCGATCTGACGACGGCTAATCCCGAAGGCGGGCGCCTCTTCCAAGACCTTTTGGTTACGGCGCTGCATGGAGCAATCGCGCTCGCCCAAATAGATGGCGTTTTGGAAGTTGTCACTTAAAACCTGGATTTCAATGTGACGGGGATTCTCTAAGAATTTTTCCATGTAGACCGTCGGGTTCCCGAAGGCCACACGGGCTTCTTCACGGGTGGTTGCCACCGACGTTAAGAGCGCCGCTTCCGTGCGCACCACGCGCATCCCACGACCGCCCCCGCCCCCGGAGGCTTTAATGATGACGGGGTAGCCAATACGACGCGCAATCTTGATGATTTCGTTGTTGTCTTCAGGCAGCGCCCCGTCGCTCCCCGGCACGCAGGGAACGCCCGCATCACGCATGGCTTGCTTGGCACTCACCTTATCGCCCATCTGACGGATGTTTTCCGCACGCGGACCAATAAAGGTAAAGCCCGAGGTTTCGACGCGTTCCGCAAAGTCCGCGTTTTCCGACAAAAAGCCGTAGCCCGGGTGGATGGCTTCCGCGTCGGTGACTTCGGCGGCGGAAATGATCGCCGGGACGTTTAAGTACGAGAGGTTGGATTGCGCCGGCCCAATGCAGACGCTTTCATCCGCTAAGCGAACGTACTTGGCATCCGCATCCGCTGTGGAGTGCACGGCCACCGTACGAATCCCCATCTCTCGACAGGCGCGTTGAATACGCAGGGCAATTTCCCCGCGGTTGGCAATCAGAATTTTTCCAAACATAAGAAATCGAGTCGATTATTCAAGGATGAACAAGGGCTGACCGAATTCGACCGGCTGGCCGTTTTCGATGCAGATTTCACGAATCACGCCATCGGTTTCGGCTTCGACTTCGTTTAAGAGTTTCATCGCTTCAATAATGCAGAGGACTTGCCCCTTCTTGACCGTATCACCCACCTTCACGAAGGGGGCAGCGCCCGGCGAGGGAGCACGGTAGAAGGTCCCCACCATGGGGCTGGGAACCGGCGTGCCCGAGGGCTGAGCGGGAGCAGGCGTTGCCGCCACCGGCGCTTCAACCGCGGGTGCCACCACGGGCGCCGCCGTCGTCACCACGGTGGGTGCGGGGGCGACCACGGGCGCGGCCACGGGCGCCACATTGACGATACGAATGTGATCGTCACCATCCTTGATTTCCAGTTCACCCACGCCACTCTCTCGAACCAAATCTAAGAGGGTTTTGAGTTTACGAATGTCCATCATGGTTTAGAACCTTTATATATCAGAGTAGTTCTGGGAATTTGCTTAGAAAATCGGCGAAATTCACGCGACTACGGAGTCATCTAATTCGGGCTTTTGAAGGTGGGAAGAGTTCAAAATCGGAAACCCCCTTCAGAAAGAACGTCGATTTTATCGATATTTGTACAGAAAATGCAGGCAAATATCCGCTTTTTTAGTCATTGTCGCGATTCACTGGTCCCCTGTAAAGGGGAATTTATCGATCGGTAGGAGGATTGTAGCGAAGCGTTACCCAGTGCGCCCCTTACTAAAGGGGGAGGGTGATTTATGGGATACTGTCAGAATCACTTTTAAAAGGGGGCGAGCCCCTTTCAAACGCATACGACAAGAAGGAAGCGCGATGCATATTCATATTCTGGGTATTTGCGGTACGTTTATGGGCGGTATCGCCCAATTAGCGCGTGAAGCGGGTCACCGTGTGACGGGCTGTGACCGTCAGGTCTATCCCCCGATGAGCACGGCCCTGGAAAACGCTGGCATTGAAATTGTGGAAGGCTACGCCCCCGAGCAGTTGGATCAATTTGATCCTGACCTCTGGGTCGTGGGTAACGCTATTGGTCGCGGGAATCCGCTTTTAGAAGCGCTTCTTGACCGTGGTCTTCCTTATACGTCGGGTCCCCAGTGGTTAAGTGAATATGTTCTGCGTGGCCGTCGCGTCTTAGCGGTCGCGGGCACCCACGGCAAAACGACGACCACTTCGATGCTCGCTTGGATTTTGAAGGATCAAGGCTTGAATCCGGGCTTTCTCGTTGGGGGCGTCCCTTCTTGGAGCGAGCGCTCTGCCGTTTTAGGTGACCCCAACGCCCCGTTTGTTATCGAAGCCGACGAATACGACACCGCCTTTTGCGATAAGCGTAGTAAATTCGTGCACTATCGCCCCTACGTCGCGATTTTGAACAATCTCGAATACGATCATGCAGACATCTTCCCCGATCTTGCCGCGATCGAAACGCAATTCCACCACTTAGTGCGCACGATCCCCGCGAGCGGTCGTGTGATTGTCAACGCTGGTGAAGCGGCCCTTGCCCGAGTGCTCGATCGCGGTTGCTGGACACCCGTGGAATACTTTAATGGCGACAAGGACTGGGTCTTAAGTGAAGCCAATCGCCTTTCCTTTAACGGGAACGATCTCGGTGAACTTAACGCCCAAATGCCGGGTCGCTACAACGCTTTGAATGCGACGGCTGCCGTAGCGGCTGCTGCCGCCATCGGGGTGGAGCCCCAAAACGCTTTAGTGTCGCTCTCGAACTTTGCGGGCGTGAAACGCCGTCAAGAAATCAAGGGGGAAGTCGCTGGCATTCGTGTGATTGACGATTTTGCCCATCACCCCACCGCCATTGACCAAACCTTGAATGCGGTAGCGGATAAAGCCCCCGGTCGCGTCTTAGCGATTCTGGAGCCGCGCAGTAACACCATGAAGTTAGGCACCATGAAGGACCGTTTGGCGGCCGCTCTCACGCGCGCCGACCGTGTGTTTTGCTTTAAGGGGGCTGGCGTCAAATGGGATCCCGCTGACGCTTTAGCGCCGTTAGGCGCCAAAGCCTTTACGACGGACGACTTTGATGCGTTGCTTCACGCGATCCTTTCGGAAGCTAAGCCTACCGATACCCTCCTTTGCATGAGTAACGGGGGCTTTAATGGGATTCATGGGAAGCTTTTGGGTGGGCTCAAGGCCCGTTGGGAGACCGCCCAATGACCACGGGTACCGTTCTTTATTTGCACGGCTTTTTATCAAGCCCCGCTTCTATTAAGGTGCAGCTTTTAGCCGACGGCTTAAAGGCGCACCCCGAGTTGTGGCCGGGCGTCAAATTCTTGGCCCCTGACCTTAACCGTCCTCCGAAAGAGGTTGATGCGCTCTTGCAAACAATCGAGCGCGAAGAAAACCTCGTGGGCGTGATGGGCTCGAGCTTTGGGGGCTTTTGGGCGGCGCGCGTTGCAAACCGTGCCCAGGTGCCCGCGGTCCTTTTAAATCCTTGTGTGCGTCCGTGGACGTATTTGGAAACCGTTTTAGGGGTGCACACGATTTATGGGACCGATCGTCAGATTGAGGTCACGCCCCAACATCTCGCCGACTTAGAAGCCTTAAACGAGACGACGCCTCACGCGCTTCCCGAAGGGTTCCCTGCCTTAGTGGTGCTCTCGGACAAGGACGAAGTGTTGGACTATCGCATTGGGCAACAGGAATATGCGAAACAGCGCCAGTGGGTGCTGCCAGGCGAAACCCACCGTATTGATAACTTTGCCCCCTTGGTTGAGCCTTTATTTCGCTTTCTTAAAGACGCCCAGGCTCGGGTGTAAACCCAGACTTTTTGGCACAATACGCAAAGACAACGATTGCGAACGGTCACCGACGACCGAGGCGCACACGAATTAACGCGCCCTCATTACGGATTAGGCATGTATTTATTTTTTGAAGAAGACGGCGCCTTCAAGGCGGGCACGGTTTTAAGCGAAGCCGGCAACGCCTTTCAGGTGGAATTATTGAGTAAGAAACGCACCAAGGTGAAAGCCAACCGTGTGTTTTTGTCGTTTGAGTCGCCGTCAGCCGATCAGTTGATGGTGCAGGCTCAAGCGGGGGCTCAAGAGTTAGACCCCGCGTTTTTGTGGGAAGTGGCGCCGGACGGGGAATTCGGGTTTGATGAATTAGCCAGCGAATACTTTGGTGAAAAGCCCAGTCCCGTGGAGCGTGCGAGCATGATTTTTGCGCTCCATGCCAACCCCGTCTACTTCTACCGTAAGGGTCGCGGGGTTTACCGAAAGGCCCCCGAGGATATTCTGGAGCGTGCGCTCCAAGCCTTAGAGCGTAAGCGCCTTCAGGAAGAGCAAAAGAAGGCGTGGGTGGAATCCATGGTCGCGGGCGACTTGCCTGAAGTCTTAAAAAAGCAAGCCCTCTCCTTATTGATTTCGCCCGATAAGAATTCGATTGAGTGGAAAGCGCTCTCGGACGCCGCCTCCGTTTTACACATGACGCCCTTGCGCACGATGTTAAAGCTCGGTGGCATTGCCTCCCCTTGGCGCTGGCATGTGGATAGCTTCTACGCTACCCACTTCCCCAAAGGTCGCCAGTTCCCGCAAGACTTGCCCTTGCCCACGGAAGCGGGTTGGGACAAGTACCCCTTGGCCGACGTGGAAGCCTTCTCCATTGACGACTCGGACACGACGGAAGTGGACGATGCCGTGAGCGTCAAACATTTAGGGGACGGTCGCACGCGTGTGGGGATTCATATTGCAGCGCCCGCCATTGGCATTAAGCGCGATAGCGCGCTCGATGCCGTCGCCCGCGCTCGCATGAGTACGATTTATGCGCCAGGCCTTAAAACCACGATGTTGCCCGAGCCCTGGATTAAGGCCTACTCCTTGGATGAGGGGCGCGCGGTACCCTGCTTGTCGCTTTACCTCTACGTCAATGACGAAACTTATTCGGTGGAACGCCAAGAAACCGTGATTGAGCGCTTAAACGTCAAGCGCAACATCCGCTACGACCGCGTCGACCATTTAGTGACGGAAGAAGCCATTTTGGCGGGCACGTTGGAAATGGACTTCGCGCACGAAATCAGCTGGCTCTGGCACTTCGCCAAGCGCCTCTTAGCGGATCGTGAAGCCGTTCGTGGTCGCCCTGAGCCCACGGGTCGCGTGGACTGGTTCTTCGCCCTGGAAGGCGAAGGGGAAGACGCCACCATTCACGTGCGTGGTCGTCGCCGTGGGGCGCCCTTGGATTTGCTCGTGGCTGAACTCATGATTTTGGCCAACAGCTCGTGGGGCCTCTGGTTAGAAGAGCATGACACGGCGGGGATCTACCGCTCCCAGCGTATGGGTCGCGTTCGTATGAGTACGAGCCCGGGTCCCCATGACGGCTTGGGCGTGCTGCGTTACGCCTGGAGTACGTCTCCGTTACGCCGCTTCGTGGACTTAATCAACCAGCGCCAGATGATCGAAGTGCTGGAAGGCGGGTCGCCTGCGTATGCCGGCAACGACATTGACCTCTTTGCCATCGTGAGCCAGTTTGAAAACTTGCACGCGATCTACAGCGACTTCCAAACGCGCATGGAGCGCTATTGGTCGCTTCGCTGGATCCTGCAAGAAGGGATGACGGAAATCGAAGCCTTGGTTGTAAAGGGCGATTTGGTTCGTATTGATAAGTTGCCCTTTATGCAAAGGGTCCCCGGGATGCCCGACGACTTAGAGCGCGGCACCAAGGTGCGCTTGGCCATTCACAGCTGCGACTTAGTGGATCTGGTGATGGATGCCACCCTCTTGAGCGTCTTGGACGAGTGCGATGCCGAGCTCTTAGAAGAGGATGACGCAGACGATGAGGCGCCCGCGGAAACGACCGAAGCGCCAGCGGAGAGCGCAGAAGGTTAAGAAAAATTTCGGGGTAGGGGTTTCCTAGCGGGTTTTCCCGTGGTACTCTGCCTCGAAACCACTCATCGGGGTTTCTGTTTTCCCCCGTTTCTCTGAAGACACTCACCCCTAAAACTAGGAGAGCGACGATGGCTGATACGCATGAGCGTGACTATCGCGAGCACACCGGACACCTTGTTCGCGACTCCGAAGAGGCGTCGCGTGCCTTGGATTGGGTCCAACAGATTTTGGACGAAGATCAGAGCACGTATCGTCCTGAGCGCGGTCGCGACAGTGAACGAGGCGAAGCGCTGCCGGTGAGTGAACAGGCGCAAGAAAGCTTACGGCACGTTTTAGAGCCCTTGCATCCCGCGGACATCGCGTGGATTCTGGAAGCCTTGCCCTTGGACGAGCGTCTCGCGGTTTGGAATTTAGTTAAGAGCGAATCCGACGGGGACATTCTCGTTGAGGTCAATGACGGGGTTCGTGAGACCTTGATTGAGGCCATGGACCGTGACGAGTTGGTCGATGCCGTGGAAACGCTCGATACCGACGAAATCGCGGACTTGGTGGACGATTTGCCACCCGACGTGATGGCCGAGGTGCAAGAAGGGCTTTCTCATGAAGAACGCTCTCAGTTGCGCGCCGCCATGAGCTTCCCCGAAGACAGCGTGGGCGCTCGCATGGACTTCGAGATGATTTCCATCCGAGAAGAGCACACCATCCTTCAGGTGCTTCAATACCTGCGTCGCTTTGAAGCGTTGCCGGACCATACCGACCAAGTCTTTGCCGTGAACCGTTTAGGGCACTTGGTGGGGACCCTGGCCCTTTCTCAGATCATCACAGCCGATCCGCATGTACCCGTCAAAGCACTGATGCATACGGATATGTTGACGTTGAATCCGTTGGACGAAGCGAGCGAAGCCGCGCAAGCGTTCGAACGCTATGACTTGGTGAGTGCTGCCGTCGTGGACGAGTCAGGGCGCCTTGTGGGGCGTCTGACCGTGAACGAAGTCGTTGACGTGATTCGTGAAGAAAGTGAAGAAGACGCCTATGCGGCCGTGGGTTTGGACGACGAACAGGACTTGTTCGCCAGCGTCTGGGAAACCGCGAAAAGCCGTTGGGTGTGGCTGGGGTTAAACCTCTGCACGGCCTTTTTTGCCTCCCGCGTCATTAGTGCGTTTTCCGACACCATTGAGCAAGTGGTGGCCTTGGCCGCCCTCATGCCCATTGTGGCGGGGATGGCTGGGAACTCTGGGAACCAAACCTTGACCCTCTTGGTGCGATCGTTAGCCATGGGTCAGGTGACGGATACCAATAAGATTGACCTCATCAAGAAGGAAATCGCCGTGGCGGTTCTCAACGGGGTCATTTGGGGGGCGATTGCCGCTGGGTGCGCGTGGTTACTCTACTTAGGGAACCCCAAAGCGCCGATGTTAGCCTTCATCATGCTGTTGGCCATGATTCTCAATATGGCCCAGGCTGCGATGGTGGGGTTGACGGTACCGCTTTTCTTACGCGCCTTAAAGCGCGATCCCGCGATGGGGGGATCGGTCTTGTTGACCTTCTCCACCGACTCCGGGGGCTTTTTAATCTTCTTAGGGCTGGCCGCTCTATTTTTCGGGTAGCCCCGTATTGAAGTCAACGGATTTCTCCTAGACAATTGGACAGTTTGAAGAGGACGCGACCGCGTCCTTTTCCTTGTGTCTATTACGATTTCATGGTTTTACGTTGCAGGGTGAAGCGCCCCTTGTTACTATCGCGAGTTCGTTAAAACCATTTTTAAACTCATGACCTCGTTATCTCGAATAGTCTCGTCCAACTCGATTCTCGTGGCCCTCACGGCGGCAGTCTTGTCGATCGTGGGTCTCGTGGCGCTTTGGCACCCTCACTTTCAGGAAAACGAAATGACGAGCCCCGTTGTGGTGGCCGTCGACGAGCAGCAGCCTGAGGCAACCGTTGAAAAGGTGCCCCCTGTCGTGGAACTCGCCCCCGAACCCTTGGATTTAGTTCAGAGTTCGATTGCCAATTACATCAACCGTTCGTACCGCATTCCCATGAAAGAGGCCCGCGCGGTCACGGAAATGGCTGTGCGTGCGGGGGAAGCTCGCGATTTAGATCCCTTGTTGATTCTGGCCGTGATCGGCACCGAGTCGAGCTTTAACCCCAATGCCCGCAGTCATGCGGGGGCCGAAGGGCTCATGCAAGTGATGACCCAGGTGCATAAGGAAAAGTTTGAGAAGTTTGGGGGGCATAGTGCTGCGTTCGACCCCGAAGCCAACATTGAGGTGGGGGCTGACATTCTCGCCACGTTGATTCGTCGTACGGGCTCGGTACGTCGAGCGCTCAAATTTTATAGTGGCGCCGCGAACCTCCCTAATGATCGCGGTTATGGCACCACGGTCTTACAAGAGTGGTCCCGTTTTGTTGTCGCCGCCCAAGGGGACTCTAACCGCGCCGTGATGTTAAGCCGTGGCAAGCGCCCTGCGCCCAACTACAGCCTCACGCATGCGGGCTCCGTTTCGGGTGAAGGCTATGCCCGTTGGGTGAGCCTCACGGAAGAAACGAAACCGGAAACGTCGTTGTTGCCCGCCACGCTCGCAGACGACACTGACAAAGGCCAGGTTACAACGCTCTAAAACAGAAAAGCGCTTCAACGAAGAAGCGCTTTTTTTATTCCCAGTGCTTAGTAGTCCCCGTAACGGGTATTGAGCCAAACGGCGGCGGCGAGCCCCGCCGTTTCCGTGCGCAGTACGCGCGGCCCCAACAGGTGGGCGGACCACCCCAAATCTTCCGCTAAGGCAATCTCTTCCGGGGAAAAACCGCCTTCGGGGCCAATCGCAAAGGCGCAGGACGCCAAGGTTTCAGGCAAGGGGGTGGCGGCCTTTGCGCTCGGCGCTAAGAGTAAGCGGGCGTCGGCCTCAATCCCACTTAAAGCCGCTTTTAAGTTGGGGGCGGCTTCAATCGTGGGAAGCACATTGCGCCCACACTGCTCGGCTGCCGACTTCGCAATCTCTTGGCACTTGGTTAAGCGCTTGGTGAGGCGGTCCCCGGAAAGTTTGGTGACCGAGCGCTGTGCCGGCACCATCACAATGTGCGCGACGCCACATTCCGTCGCTTTTTCGACAATCCAGTCGAGTTTTTCAGGTGCCACCCAACTTTGTACGAGCGTCAACCGAATGGGCGCTTCACGATTGGCGTCGTGCGCCTCGGTAATCTCAACCGTGGTTTCGTCTTTAGAAAAGTGAATGACGCCAAAAAACTCCCAGCCCGAGCCATTAAAGAGCGTTACGGTGTCCCCGTCACGGAGTCGCAGGGCGCGTCCCGCATGGCGTGCAGCGCCCGCTGGGAGCAGAAACGGAACCTTCTCAGAAAAGCTCGATTGCAGGCTATCGGTGTCGACATCCAAGAAAAAACGCGGGGTACGTACGCTCAACATAGTCAAAAAGGGAAAAGAGTCGAGAAGAAAGGGTTAATCCGCAGGGCGGCTTTGGTAAAATAGGCGATTAAATTGGAACACTTCGGTTTGGGTCGTCGACTCAAACGCTGTCCCTGCCCTCTAACCTGTCTCACTATACATTATGACTACACCTGTTTCTGCTCAGATGATGGCCGGCGCCGTACGTGCGCTCAGCATGGATGCCGTTCAAAAAGCCAAGTCGGGGCATCCCGGCATGCCTATGGGGATGGCCGACATCGCCGTGGCCTTGTGGACGCGTCATATGCGTTACAACCCTGTTAACCCGGCCTGGGTGGGTCGCGATCGCTTCATTCTTTCGAACGGTCATGGCTCCATGCTCCAGTACGCGTTGTTGCATTTGAGCGGCTACGACCTCTCGATGGATGACATCAAGGCCTTCCGCCAGTTTGGTAGCCGTACGCCGGGTCACCCTGAAGTGGATATCACCCCGGGTGTGGAAACGACGACGGGCCCGTTGGGTCAAGGTATTGCCAATGGCGTCGGGATGGCGTTGGCAGAAAAGATGTTAGGGGCAGAATTCAACCGTGAGGGCTTCCCCGTTATTGACAACCACACCTATGTCTTCTTGGGCGACGGTTGCTTGATGGAAGGCATTAGCCACGAAGTCTGCTCGTTAGCGGGCGTGTGGAAGCTCAACAAGCTCATCGCCATCTATGACGACAACGGCATCAGTATTGACGGTGACGTGAAGGGTTGGTTCGCGGACGATACGCGTGGTCGCTTTGAAGCCTATGGCTGGAACGTGATTGGTCCGGTGGACGGTCATGACGTGGACGCCATGGATAAGGCCATCGCCGAAGCTAAGTTAAGCGAAGACAAGCCCACCTTGATCATCGCTAAGACCCAGATCGGTAAGGGCTCCCCCAACCGTGAAGGTACCGCCAAGGCTCACGGTGAAGCCTTAGGTGACGAAGAAATCGCCTTGACCCGTGAAGCCATTGGTTGGCCCTACGCCCCCTTCGAAATCCCGGCGGACGTCTATGCCGCGTGGGACCACAAGGCTGAAGGCGCTCGCATTGAAAACGAATACCAGGCGATGTACGCCGGTTACCGCGCTCAGTTCCCGGAATTGGCCGCTGAACTCGAACGTCGCTTAGCCGGGGATCTTCCCGCCAACTACGACGCCGTCTTGATGGACGCTCTGGAAGAAACCGTGAAGGCTCAGGCCACGATGGCCACCCGTAAGGCAAGCCAGGCTGCGCTCAACGCCTTGTGCCCGGCACTGCCCGAAATGCTCGGCGGCTCCGCTGACTTGACGGGCTCTAACCTCACCAACTGGAAGGGTTCGGTGTCGTTGAATACGGGCAGCATGTTGGCTCGTCACGTGAGCTACGGCGTTCGTGAATTCGGCATGTCCGCCATCATGAACGGGATTGCCCTGTTTGGTGGCTTCATTCCGTACGCCGCCACCTTCTTGACGTTCTCGGACTACTCCCGCAATGCCTTGCGTATGTCCGCCTTGATGAAGCAGCGTGTCATCAACGTCTTTACGCATGACTCCATTGGTTTGGGCGAAGACGGCCCCACGCATCAGTCCGTGGAACACGTTCCCAGCCTTCGTTTGATCCCCAATATGGACGTTTGGCGTCCGTGCGATACGGTGGAATCCTTGATTGCTTGGAGTGCCGCCATTGAACGTAAGGACGGCCCCAGCAGCCTCATCTTCACCCGTCAGAACGTGCCCTTTATCGATCGCGACGAAGTGGACGTGGATACGATCCTTCGTGGTGGTTACATCATTGCTGACGCCCCCGCGGGTGACGAAAAGCCGGAAGTTATTCTTCTTGCCACGGGCTCCGAAGTGGGTCTCGCCATGGACGCACGCGCTGAATTGACCGCTCGCAACATCCAGTGCCGTGTGGTCTCGATGCCCTGTACCAACCGCTTTGATAAGCAAGACGCCGAGTACCGTCGTCAGGTGTTGCCCGAAGGCGTGCCCGTCTTGGCCATTGAAGCCGGTAAGACCGACCTCTGGTACAAGTACTTCTCCGGTCGCGGTGCCGTGATCGGTGTGGATACCTTCGGTGAAAGCGCCCCGGCCTCCGTGCTCTGGAAGCACTTCGGCTTTACGGTGGACAATGTCATCGCCAAGGTTGAAGACCTTCTTAAGTAATTCCCCTTCTTTTAGCTAGAGAGTAAAAGGACAAACCTCATGACTATTCGTGTTGCAATTACGGGCTTAGGCCGTATCGGTCGTAACGTTTTGCGTGCTCATTACGAAAACGGTAAGAAGCACGGCATCGAAATCGTTGCTGTGAACGCGTCGGGTGATTTGAAGACGTTGGCTCACTTGATCAAGTACGACTCCTGCCACGGTCGCTTCAACGCGGACGTTTCCATCGAAGGGGAAGATACGCTCATCATCAACGGTGACCGTATCCGTCGCTTTGCCGAGCGTGATCCCAAGAACCTTCCCTGGGGTGAATTAGGCGTTGACGTGGTGCTCGAGTGCACGGGCGCCTTCAACTCCAAGGAAAAGAGCATGGTGCATATCGAACAGGGCGCCAAGAAGGTGCTCTTGTCGGCCCCGGGTAAGACCGCGGACGCCACCATCGTTTATGGCGTGAACCAGGACGTCTTGAAGGCCACCGACTTAGTGGTCTCCAACGCCTCGTGCACCACCAATGGGCTTTCCCCCATGGTTAAGGCCCTTCATCGTACGGTCGGTGTGGAACGCGGTTTGATGACCACGATTCACGCTTACACGAACGACCAGGTCTTAACGGACGTCTACCACAAGGACATGCGCCGTGCGCGTTCTGCCACGCAGTCCATGATCCCGACGAAGACGGGTGCCGCCAAGGCTGTGGGCTTAGTGCTCCCCGAATTAGCCGGTCGCTTAGACGGCTTTGCCGTGCGTGTGCCGACCTTGAACGTGAGCTTCGTGGACTTGACCTTCGTGGCCAAGCGCGATACGAGCGTTGAAGAAATCAACGCCATCATGAAGGAAGCCAGTGAATCGGCTGACTTGAAGGGGATTCTCGGCTACAACGACGAACCCTTGGTGAGCGTGGACTTCAATGGCGACAGCCGTAGCTCCATCTTTGACGCCTCCTTGACGCGCGTCTCGGGTGAGCGCTTAGTGAAGGTCACGGCCTGGTACGACAACGAGTGGGGCTTCTCCTGCCGTATGCTCGATACCGTTAGCGCCATGATGGCTGCCAAGTAATTGAGGCCAGAAAGGCTCAGCTCTCGGGTTGGGCCTTTTCTTTACCATTTTCTTTTTCCATAGAGATTCTTACGATGCACGTTCTTACGTTAGAAGCCCTTGCTCAAGAAGGCGCCTTGAAAGGCAAACGCGTTTTAATCCGTAGCGACTTGAATGCCCCCATGAAAGAGGGTGTCATCACGAACGAAACCCGTTTAGTGGCCAGTATCCCCGCGGTGAAGATCGCTTTAGAAGCGGGCGCTGCCGTCATGGTGATGAGCCACTTGGGTCGCCCCACGGAAGGGGAACTTCGTCCTGAAGATAGCCTCGCTCCGATTGCCCAGCGTATGGGGGAACTCTTGGGTCAGCCCATGCCCTTAGTGACGAACTGGTTAGAGGGCGTCTCGGTCGAGCCAGGCGCCGTGGTGATGTTGGAAAACTGCCGCGCTAACCCGGGCGAAAAGAAGTGCGATGAAGTGCTTTCCCGCCAGTACGCTGCTCTTTGTGACGTGTACGTTAACGACGCCTTCGGGACGGCTCACCGTGCACAGGCTTCCACCGTTGGGGTGGCGAAGTTCGCGCCCGTCGTTTGTGCCGGCCCCTTGATGGCCGCTGAAATCGATGCGCTTTCCAAGGGCTTGAATGACGCTAAGGCTCCCTTGATGGCCATTGTCGGTGGCTCCAAGGTCTCCACCAAGCTCACCATCCTCTCCAACCTCGCCACGCGCGTGGACCGCTTAGTCGTGGGCGGTGGGATTTTGAATACCTTCTTGGTGGCTGCCGGCAAGAACGTCGGTAACAGCCTCGCTGAACCCGATTTGGTCGAAGAATGCCGTAAGGTCTTGGCGATTTTAGAAGCCAAGGGTGCAAGCCTTCCGATGCCCGTTGACGTCGTGGTTGCCAAAGCCTTTAGCGCAGAGGCTGAGCACCGAGTCGCCAGCGTTGACGACGTGCAGCCCGACGAAATGATTTTGGACGTCGGTCCGAAGACGGCCGAATTGTTAGCCAATGAAGTCAAGGCTGCCAACACCATCGTCTGGAATGGCCCCTTGGGCGTCTTTGAAATGGAACCCTATGCCGCGGGCACCCGCGTGTTAGCGGAAGCCATTGCTGAGCGCACCGATGAGGGCGCCTTCTCGGTGGCCGGGGGTGGTGACACGGTTGCGGCCGTGGGTCACTTCAATATCGCCAACCGTGTGAGCTACATCTCCACGGGCGGTGGCGCCTTCTTGGAATTCTTAGAAGGGAAGGTGTTGCCGGCGGTTGCCATCTTAGAAGAGCGTGCGAAAGCGTAACAACGCTCCTACGCGACTTTGCCTTGAGTCAGAGTGCTTTGGTTTCTGACTCGACGAAACGGATCGTGCCTCCTATAGTAGAGGTATCGATCCGTTTTCCTTTGGAGGGAGCTTTTGACCAAATCCCTCTGGGGTCGTATTCGTTACGTCAAGAAGGAGAGAAGTAATGAAAGCAGCCTTTTTAGAGCGTTTCATGCGCTATATCGCCGTGACCAGCCAATCCAAGGTGGGCGCTGGGAAAGTCCCCTCTACGGAAGGGCAACGTGAATTGGCGAAATTACTGCAAAGCGAATTGGAAGCGATGGGGTTTGTGGACCTCCACCTCTCGGAATTTAGCGTCTTAACAGGGCGTCTGCCGTCTAATTTGCCCGCGGGCACCGAGGCCCCCGTGATTGGGTGGTGCGTGCACTTGGATACGGTGGACGTGGGGATGAGCCCGGAGATTCACCCGCAGGTGATTAAAGCTTATAGCGGGGGCGACATTTGCCTCAATACGGACAAAGACCTGTGGTTCCGTGTGGCGGAGCACCCCGAAATCGAACGCTACATCGGGGACGACATTGTAGTGTCCGATGGCACAAGCGTACTGGGGGCGGATGACAAGAGCGCCATTGCCAACGTCATGACGGTGCTCGCTGACGTGGTGGAAAAGAATCACCCCCACGGCGACATCTACATTGCCTTTGTACCCGATGAAGAAATTGGGTTAGTGGGCGCCAAGCACATGGACTTGAAGCGCTTCCCCGTGGACTTTGCCTACACCATTGACTGCTGCGAATTAGGGGAATGCGTCTGGCAAACCTTTAATGCCGGGAAGGCACAACTCACGATTGAAGGGAAGACCGCACATCCCATGTCCGCCAAGGGCGTCTTGGTGAACCCCACCTTGATTGCGGTGGACTTTGTCAATATGCTCAATCGCGCTGAAACCCCTGAGTGCACGGAAGGCACGGAAGGCTTTATTTGGGTCAACGGCATTCAGAGTAAGCCCTCGAACGCCATTGTCACCGCCAAGATCCGTGACCATAACTTAGCGGGCTATAACGCGAAGAAGGCGAAAGTACGTGCTGCGGTTGACTACCTGCGCATCCGCTACCCGCAGGTGAAGATTGAATTGGATCTGCAAGACACCTACGGGAACATTGCCGACGCGATGACGGACGATAACCGTCAGGCCCTGGATAACCTTTTGCGCGCCTTTGCGTTAAGTGATGTGGAAGTGAAGGCCATCGCCATGCGTGGTGGCACGGACGGGTCCTACATCTCCACGCAGGGGATCTTTACACCCAACTACTTCACGGGGGCACATAATTTCCATAGCCCCTTTGAATTCTTGCCGTTAGCCTCCGCTCAAAAGAGTATGGCGGTGACGAAAGCCTTGATTGATTTGGCCGCTGGGACCGTGAAGTAATCACGATCGGGCGCTTGAGTGAGGAAGTTCTCTCACGACGGCGCCCGTTTTTTTATGCTACGGTACGCCCTTTGGGGTGTCCCTTTTCTCTATTCGCAGGAGTGTTATGTCTCGCTTATGCCGTCAAGCCTTGTCGCTCTCGGGGGTCGCCCTGATTACGGGGGCCGTTCATCGCGATTGTCGCGGGACGTTTCAAGAAACGTGGCAGGCCGATGACTGGCGTGAGCTGGGATTTTCTTCGCCTTTTTTCCAAGAAAACTTGGTGTGCTCGATTGCCCCTTGGACCCTGCGCGGGTTGCACTGGCAGTGTGGGGAGGCCGCTCAAGGGAAATTGATTCGCTGTGTGGCGGGATCGCTCTTAGACGTTGTGGTGGACTTGCGTCGCGAGAGCCCCACCTTTGGGCAACATTTAAAGGTGGCGCTCTCAGCCAATGAGAACACTGCCCTGTGGGTTCCGAAAGGCTTTGCCCATGGGTACGTCACCACGGCGCCGAATACCTTGGTGCTCTACAAAGTCGATGCCCCCTGGTGCCCAGACGCCGAGCGCGCCTGCCGGTGGGATTCCCCTCAGCTTCAAATTGACTGGGCGATCCCCGATGGGGTGACCTTGACGATGGCTCAAAAAGACGAAATGGCGCCCGAATGGACGCCACTGATGACCGAAAACGACTAACGTCTTACTTTGCTTGACGGCGTTGCAGCCACTTGTAAACGGCGCCCACAAAGAGGGGACCCGCCACCGCGGCACACATCCCTAAGAGCAAAATCAACGATAAGTTATTTTTGATGAAGGGGAGGTTCCCAAAGAGCGTCCCCGTGCCAATCAATAACACCGACCAGAGTGCGGCCCCAAAGGCGCTAAAGGCTTCAAAGCGCAGCGCCGGCATACGGGCCGCGCCCGCAATCAACGGGGCAAAGGCACGTACGATCGGCACAAAACGCGCCAAGACCACGGTTTTACCCCCGTGCTGGGTGTAGAAATTGTGCGCGTACTGCAACTTCTCGGCATTAATCCAAGAAATGGAGCCGCTGTAGATGCGGTTACCTAACCAAAGCCCCTGCTTATAGCCCACGGTATTGCCTAAGACCGCACCCAAGAAGACGGCGAGCATCATAATGCCCGGGTTAGCCGTGCCCGACGCCGCTACGGTGCCCGAGACAAAAAGTAGGGAGTCGCCCGGCAAAAAGCTCATCACCACAAAGCCCGTTTCCAGGAAATAGATCACGAACATCGCGACGTAAATAAGCGTGCCGTATTCCGTGGCGATATGCACGAGGAATTGATCGGCGTGGGTGAATAAGTCCACCACGAGTTGCAGGATGTCCATAGGGGCCTTTGGGGGAGGGGCGTAAAAAAAGAGGGTATCGAGGCGAAAAGGGGGAAGCGGAATTTTCCGACACACCCCAGAGCCAGTTACTATGATACTGAATACAATTCATTTTGCCCTTTCAGGTTACGTTTCGTAAATAGAGAAGACCAAGGATTTCGTGCGTATGACTCTCTTTAAAGCCCGCCCTCTGATTAAGCCCCGTGCCATTTGTGAGCTCCCTGGCCAATTAATTAGCCAAATTGCGGCCGGTGAGGTCATTGAACGCCCCGCCTCCGTCGTGAAAGAACTGGTGGATAACGCCTTGGACGCGGGCGCCGATCGCATTGAGGTGCGCTTGGACGGGGGTGGCTTAAAGCGTATTGTCGTCACCGACAACGGCTGTGGTATTCCGCGCGAAGAATTGGGCTTAGCACTGCGTCGTCATGCCACGAGCAAGATTCGAAACTTAGAAGAATTGGAATGGGTGGAAAGTTTAGGGTTTCGCGGGGAAGCGTTAGCGTCCATTGATGCGGTGTCGGCGTTGTCCATTCGAAGCCGTACGCCAGGGGCAGAGAGCGCCTGGGAAATTGCGGGAGGGGAGATTTCGCCGGCTGCCGGCGTCGTGGGCACGCGCGTCGAAGTGGCGGATCTCTTTTACAAGACCCCGGCACGTCGCAAATTCATGAAAAGCGACTCCACGGAAACGGCTCACGTAACCGAATGGTTAGAGCGCCAGGCGTTGGCCAATCCTTCTGTTGGCTTTACGTTAATTGCGAATGGGCGCACGCTTTTAAAGCTCGACCCCGTTGAAGACGTGGCCGATCGCATCAAAGCGATTATGCCCGCCACCTTTAAAGACAACACCCGTACGGTGGAAGTGGAAGCCGGTCCCTTGACGCTTACGGGCTTGGTGGGCTCTCCTGCGGTGAGTCGCTCGCGCGCCGATGCGCAGTATTTTTTTGTTAATGGCCGCTTTGTACGCGACAAGGTTTTAACCCACGCGGCACGCACGGCCTATCAAGATGTCTTGCACGGGCACAGCCAACCCATGTACTGCCTCTACTTAACGCTTCCGCCCGATGCGGTGGACGTTAATGTGCACCCGCAGAAAATGGAAGTGCGTTTCCGTGAGAGTTCCAGCATCTATCAGTTTGTGATGCGTGCCATCAAAGACGTGTTGGCGGTTTCAGGCGCCGCTTTAGGGCAAGCCCCGCTGGTGGGGGACGCCGTAAAGCCCACCAGCTTTAAGCCGAGCGTTCCTGCGCCTCAAATGAACTCGACGGGGACGGTGGTACGTCCCTTGGAAGACCGTTGGAGCCGTCCCACGCCCGATGTTGCGAGTGCCATGAAGGTTTTTGGGGCAAGCGACGCGGTAGCGAGCGCGGTCGCCAAAGGGAAAGCCCCCAGTGTGGCGCCCTTAACCTTAACGCCCAAGCCCTTTGAGCGCGTCCCCGAGAGCGCGTCACTTCCCTTGACGGGGGGCGCTTTTGTGGCGCCCGCTTCTGAGGAAACGCAATCGGTTGACACTGAAGCTGAGCCCACGTCCTCCTACGGGCATTTGGGTCGTGCCATTGCGCAAATTGGGGGCGTCTATATCCTCGCGGAAAACCAAACGGGGTTAGTCGTAGTGGACATGCATGCGGCTGCGGAGCGTATTACGTATGAGCGCTTAAAAACTCAGATGGATGCGCAAACGATTGCCGTTCAATCCTTGTTAATTCCTCAGGTGTGCCGTGTGAGTGCGTTAGAATTTGCCACCTTTGAGTCGAACCAAGACGCCTTGGCCAACTTAGGCTTTGAAGTCTCTGCTGTAGGGACGGACGCTTTAGCGATTCGTGCCTTGCCAAAACTTGTTGCCGATGCGCCGACGGACTCCATTGACACACTCCTTCATGAACTCTTGGATGAATTAGAGCGCTTTGGGAAAACGACGCGCCTGGAAGAGGTGCGTAACCAAATGCTCGCCACGGTGGCGTGTCACGGCTCAGTGCGTGCTAACCGTCATTTGACGATTCCGGAAATGGATCGCTTGCTTCGTGATATGGAGAAAACCCACCGTGCGGACCAGTGTAATCACGGGCGTCCCACCTGGGTGAACCTCTCGATGGACGACTTAGATCACTTATTTATGCGTGGCCAATAATTCATGACCTCTACAGCTTTACCTCGTCCTCGTGCCTTAATGATTGCGGGACCTACGGCTTCTGGGAAGTCGGCGCTCTCGCTTGCCTTAGCCCAACGCTACGACGTGGAAATCATCTCCATGGATTCGGCTCTGGTCTACCGGGGCATGGATATTGGCTCAGCGAAACCCAGCGCAAAAGAGCAAGCCCTCTGTCCCCATCACTTGATTGATATCTGTGAGATTGGGAGTGCGTACAGTGCCGCGGACTTTTTAACCGACACCCTTCGCCTGATCGATGAAATTGAATCACGCGGGCGCTTCCCCTTAATCGTGGGGGGCACCATGCTTTACGCGAAAGCCCTTCGTGATGGGATTCATGACATGCCGAGCACGTCGCCTGAGGTGCGAGAGGCGGTATTAAAGGACGGGCAAGAAAAGGGGTGGCCAGCGATGCACGCAGAGCTTGCCACCTTTGATCCTGAGACCGCTGCCCGTCTGGCACCCAATGACTCGCAACGCATTGCGCGTGCCATTGAGGTCTATCGCATGAGTGGGGAGACGCTGTCGGCCTTTCATAAGCGACCCGCGACGGTGCCTGGCGTCGCGATGCTCGCCGTGGGGTTGATTCCGTCTGACAGAAAACGCCTTCATGAACGGATTGAAAGGCGTTTTGATCAAATGATCGAGGACGGCCTCTTGGACGAAGTCAAAACCTTGATGGCGCGTGATGACTTTGATCCAGAGAGTCCTGCGATGCGAGCTGTGGGGTACCGTCAGGCGATTCAATACCTTCAGGGGGAAGTCGATTGGGAACGCTTTCACTTGTCGGGGGTGGCAGCTACCCGTCAATTGGCGAAACGCCAAATGACCTGGATGCGTAGCATGCCCGATTTAACGCTGATGGATCCTGAAGCCCCTGACACCTTAGCGCGGGTTGAAGCGATGCTCGAGCCCTTGAGCATCCCGAGAAAATAACCATTATGGGAATGCCCTGAAAACTCAGGGTATTGTCATTTAGGGGGTGAAAGAGGGGAAGATTTACGTGCGGTTCCTGAAAAGGAGTGCCTAGAACGAAAAGAGACACCCTCATCGGTGTCTCTTTTTGTCAGGGCTAGATCCAGAGGTTGTCGTCAGAAACCGTTTGAGTAAGCGAGAAATACTTCTTTAACACGTCCAGACTTACCAAGGCTTCCACCGTGGGGTTGAAGAACTGGTTGACGTGAGCGTGCGCATTTTCAATGATGGCTTGAGACGCTTCCAGGTTCTTAGCGTAGTACTCGAGCTTTTCCGGGAGATCGGAATAGTCATCCTTGATTTCGATGTAGTGCACATTCGGAATCAAACGCCCTTCCATGAACCACGTTTCGTAGCGGGGACGTGGCATAACGGCGATGGAATTTGACCCCATCACCCACTTCAAGTTGCTCGCAACGTCATTGCCTTCTAAGCACATCACAAACTTATGCTTTAAATGGGCGTAGATGGAAATCTTCTTCGCTTTCCATTCTGGGCATTGAGGGTTCTTTCCGACATCACCGCAGTCGACATACGGGGAGCCGAAATATTGCTCCATGAAGCGTACACGGTGCGGTTGGTACATGGAGCCTCGAGCAATCGCTTGGTCGAGTTTGGCTTCAAAGGGGATGTCATCATCGACAAATGTGAAGTGGCGAATCTTGTCGAGGTTTAAAACCACGCTGTTAGCATTGTCGCCGTCAATGGGGCGACTTTTCACAATGCTGGGTGTTGCGGGAACGGTGGTCACATCGCCAAAGCACAAATCAATGAATAACTCAGGCTGAAAGAAGCGCGCGTACTCAAGAAGGTCACGCGAATAGTTGCTTTCCTTGAGGCTCAAATCCCCAACACGGGTTTGATTCGTCAGCGGCGTTGGGGTGTTCAAGCGACAGTAATAATCCACACGGTCTTGGAGGTAATTGTCATCCAGTAAGGTGCGTTCTTTTTCAAGCGTACGCAAGGTTCGGCGCTTTAAAAAAGCCGGTTCCAGTGCTTGATAAGTATTTTTTAAAAAGTACGTAAAACGTAAATTTTTGCCAGAAGGGCGGAGCAGTCGTTTGATATTCATTGCTGATTTTTAAGCCCAGAGAGAATTCGCTGGTAGTCGTCGACGTTGTCGAGTTCATCGGCTAAGCCTGCCGAAAGCGCATGACCAAAAACGTTAATTTTATTTGCCTCAATCAATGCTTTGGCAATGTCACACCAGTAGAGTTTGCTATTAGCAAAGGTGTCGTCACTCCACGTGTCGAGCACGGCTTTAATGGCTTGGGCTTCTTTTTGAGGCCAAAACGAAACGCCTAAGAGCGAGGGCTTAGGGTCACTCGTGACCTCAATGCGCTCGAATTGATGCGCGTCATTCATTAAGGGAACCCATTCCGGGGACCCGCTTTCACGCGTAATCAAGTATTCGGTTGCGCGATCAAAGTGGGTCTTAAAGACGTTTTCAAAAAGCACCACATCAGCATCGATCACCCACGAGTCACCAAAGTAGGGCGATGCGACCTTGAGGGAATAAGCATTGTTTTTCGTCTTGAAGTCGGGGTTATGCAATTCCGTGGCGCTAAATTTCTCAATCGCAGGACGCAAAACGTGGGCGTTGTGACCGGTAACGACGTAGATGTCGTTAATCCCGGCTTCCGTGAGCATGGCTAACGTACGCTCCAAGTTGGGGGTCCCTTCAATGGGAAACATCGACTTGTGACTGTGCGTGGTCAACTCTTTGAATCGAGA
>JAHHRF010000103.1 GCA_020025955.1 Sutterella sp. | reverse complement strand
AACGCTCCTTGTGGTGTGCGCTCTCGCGAGATCGTTGATTTCGTGGGGGCGCACTTTGCGTTGGGGGGTAAAGGCGAAAGCTGAAGGGTTAGCCCGCATTAGGGCGTTCTACTCATGTTAAAATTATTTGTTTGAATAAAGACGCTCAGCTCTCGGGCTGGGGGTCTCGCTCCGAGATGGTGTGTTTCTTCTGAAGTGCACGGTCTCGTTTTTAACTATCTTTTTTTGAGAGTCCAACATGGCTATCGAACGTACCCTTTCCATCATCAAGCCGGATGCCGTTGCTAAGAACGTGATCGGTGAAATCTACTCCCGTTTCGAAAAGAACGGTCTCAAGATTGTTGCCGCTCAGATGCGTCAGCTCTCCCAGGCTGAAGCCGAAGGCTTCTACGCCGTTCACAAGGAACGTCCCTTCTTTGCTGACCTCGTCAAGTTCATGACGAGCGGCCCCGTCATGATTCAGGTTTTGGAAGGCGAAGGCGCCATCCTCAAGAACCGTGAACTCATGGGCGCTACCGACCCGAAGAAGGCTGAAGCTGGCACGATCCGCGCTGACTTCGCTGACAGCATCGACGCTAACGCTGTTCACGGCTCTGACGCTCCGGAAACGGCTGCGGTTGAAGTGGCTTACTTCTTCCCGGCTCTCTCCGTTCACAGCCGTTAATTCGACGAGGAACGTTGCGTGAATCAAGACGTCAAAGTTTCTGGGGAAGCCCAGGAAAAAGTTAATTTGCTGAATTTTGACCGCCAGGGTTTGTTGGACTGGTGTGCTTCGATTGGGGAAAAGCCCTTCCGAGCCACGCAGCTCTGCCGCTGGTTGCACCGTCACGTCGTGGGTGACTTCGATGAGATGACGGATTTAGCGAAGGTCTTCCGAGCCAAGCTCCATGACCTCGCTGAAGTGCGCCCGCCGGTGCCCTTGGTGGAAAAAAAGAGTGCTGATGGCACGCGCAAATGGCTCTTTGACGTCGACAACGGTAACGCGGTCGAAGCGGTGTTTATTCCCGAAGACGACCGCGGGACCTTGTGTATTTCTACGCAAGCAGGTTGCGCGATGGGCTGTTTATTCTGTTCTACAGGTAAACAAGGCTTTAACCGCAACCTCACCACCGCCGAAATCGTGGGGCAGCTCTGGTACGCCGAGCGCGCCCTGCGTCACGACAAGGGCATCACCGATCCTAACGATCGCGTGATCTCTAACGTGGTCCTCATGGGCATGGGGGAACCGTTACAGAATTTGGATAACGTGTTACCTGCCTTAAAGCTCTTTTTGGACGAAAATGCGTATAGCTTGAGTCGCCGTCGTGTGACGGTATCGACCTCTGGGCTGACGCGCCAGATGGATAAACTCGCTGAAGCGGCCCCCGTGGCCTTGGCGGTGAGTTTGCATGCGGGCACGGATGATTTACGTGACCACTTAATGCCCATCAACAAAAAGCACGACCTCTCGGAACTGATGGCAGCGTGCCGTCGTTACCTGAAGGTGGCACCCCGTGACTTCATCACGTTTGAATATGTGATGTTGGGCGGGATCAATGATGACTTGGAGCATGCGGATCAGTTGGCGGACTTAGTACGCCGTGAACGTGTGCCCTGTAAGTTCAACCTCATTCCGTTTAATCCCTTTACGCAGTCGGACTTGCGTAAGCCTGAGCGTGATCGCGTGGTGGAATTCTGCCGTCGCCTCAATGCGCATGGCTACGTCACCACGATTCGTAAGACGCGAGGGGATGACATTGACGCGGCCTGCGGGCAGTTAGCTGGTGAAGTGCGTGATCGCACGCGCCGTGCCCAACGCTTGGCCAAGCAAAAAGAAGAGGCGGCTCACCTCTTAGAACAGAGCCAAAAGACGGTGACGGTTCACCGTCGTGGTGAGTAATCGCCTAACTACTTTGAGACCGCGCTAGCACTTCGCTAGCGCTCCACCGGGAGAGAAATATGGACGACCAAACGACGCCCACCGACGCCACGGAGCCTGTAGGCTTTGGCGTACGAATCCGCCAAGCCCGTGAAGCCCAAGGGATTTCGTTGGGGGACATGGCGATGCGCTCCCGTTTGTCGATTGCCCAATTGCGTGCAATCGAATCTGAAGACATTGACGCGTTACCGGACGCCGTCTACGTGCGTGCCTTTTTGCGTGGCATCGCCCAGGTTCTGGAATTAGACGCCCAAGCGCTCGTGAACGATTACGTGACGCGCTTTTGCGGGGGTGTGGCGCCCGTGGCGTCCGCAACGCCTGCGCACGGCACGTGCAATGAATGCGTCATCAATGACGATAAGCCCCACCGTGGGCTCAAGCGCTTAATTGCCCTTTTGCTTTTAGCCGT
>JAHHRF010000102.1 GCA_020025955.1 Sutterella sp. | reverse complement strand
CTACTTGCGTAGCTCCTTAAATTTGACCCAGACACAAAATTCCTGACACTCCCCGGAATGATGCGTTTGACGCGTTTCGCGTAGAACGTTCGCCACGAAAAATTGTCGTTTTTAAATCCGCGGAAAATAATCCCCGAGATTAAAAACCCCGAAATCACAAAGAAAATATCCACACCAAAAAAGCCCCCTGGGATCAAGCTGGGGAACGCGTGGTAAATCAGAACCGGGACGACAGCCAAGGCACGGAGCCCCGTGATGTCGTTACGCCATAAATTATTTTTATTAATCAAAATAAAAATCTACTTTGTAGAAACACTCAATCAATTTGAGAGCGAAAAGTTACTCTCGCTGAAGAAATATCCCAAGCTCATCGAGCCATGTTGCATGATCACGAAGATAGTAAGGCGAGAGATGATTGGAATCTTCGAAGGCGATTAGCCTGCAAACACCCCTTGGACAAAACACTTTAACCATCTCAAGCCATTCAATCTCATCGGGTAGGTTTGCCTTTACCTTTTCGTTGGCGTCTTCCCATATTCCTCCATGCGGAACGGGCCAATTTGCCACTTGACTCTGCTTGGCAACGTCAAATCGCAACACACGCTGTCGCCAGTTATAAGACTCATCCCAAGGGTTATCTTCCATCACGATGAAACGTTTCTCTGGGAAACGCTTTTTGAGTTTTAATAACGCGTCCCCCGCCCCCAACAAGGCCGCTTCTTTGTAATGTCGATGCCCCCACTTTTGAATCCATAAAACCCCTTTTACGGACGAAAAATTTAAAACCGATCGAAGTGTTTTACGTGCAGCTACGCACGCTGTGGATCCCTGTGAGTCGTCATCTACCATCCAACAACTAGGACTCGCCACCAAGGCAATGTTCTTTCCCGACTTTAGTGACAAGTCCTGAAGTTTATTCACATATTGCTGAGCGTGAGAGTCTCCAATGACTAAAAGCACTGGTGCGCTCCCAGGTTTCGTGCATTGATAAGCAACCCCATCGGTCTCACACATGGGCATCTTTCTGACTTCTTTGACAATCCCATGTGATTCAAGATAGGGATGCTGACTACGAAATCCATAATCAGGTAATCCTTGGGTTAAACGCAGAATCTTTCCTGCCCCAACGGTCACCACCAAGCCAAGCAGTAACATAGCTACAACCACACGAGAGCGCTCTACTGAAACATAGCGAAACGGCTGTTCCACTAAGTAGAAAACGACCGTTGCAACCAACGCCGAGCTAACCAAAGCCAAACTCAATACATAACCGTTGGTCATTTCGCCCCCAACTATTTGAGCAAACGAAAGTAGCGGCCAGTGCCACAAATAAAGCGAATAACTGATTAACCCAATAAACGTAACGGGCTTCCAAGAGAGAAGCGTACGGTTAACCCAAGCATCGGGTTTCGCTGCAATCAAGAAAACGGCGCCTAAAACAGCAAAGAGGGAAAAAAGCCCTGGCGTACGAATCGTCGCGTCGTAGCCCCAAAAGGCCCACAACACCATTGCCAAGCCTAACCACGTTAAGCCCTGTCGAATCCCGCGATTTAAATGAAAGCCGTAAACAATTTCCGCGTAGGCCAAAACAATCCCAGCGGAAATTTCCCAGAAACGTGTCCAGGGCCAATAAAAGGCGTGCTTTGCCGATTCGGTCCCCAAGCACAGCGCAAAGGATCCCAACGTAATCAAGACAACCGCAACCAATCCCAGGACACGAGCATTCGCTTTGCCCCATTCCAATCGACGACCAAGCGCTACCGCCCCCATCGCCAGAAGCGGGAACACAATATAGAACTGCTCTTCTACCGAGAGGCTCCACAAGTGAGTGAGCGGATTTCGAATCGCTTGAAGACTAAAGTAACCCTCACCTTTGGCTTTAATTAGTTCGAAATTTTCAAAAAAACCTGCGCCAGAGGAAACCGCCTTTCCTAGTTCACGGTACTCACCATTGAACATAAAGAACCAACCGAGCCCCATGGTCACCCAAAGAACTAACAAGAGGTTCGGAATGATGCGTTTAACGCGTTTCGCGTAGAAGGTTCGCCACGAAAAGTTGTCGTTTTTAAAGCCGCGAAAAATGATCCCTGAAATTAAAAATCCAGAGATCACAAAAAAGACATCGACGCCAAAGAAGCCCCCTGGAATCACTCCAGGAAACGCGTGATATAGCAAAACGGGGACCACGGCCAAGGCGCGAAGCCCCGTAATGTCGTTACGCCATAAATGTTCTTTTTGTATAGGCACAGCCCCACTCGCTAACACAGGGAAAAATCAACCCCTAAGCCTACCAATAAATGGGCTTCTTTACAGGATTTTCACAAAGCGAAAGACGAACAACGCCGCGGGCTCGTACAATAAGTCCCTAGTACCGCCGCGAACATAAGAAGGTCGGCGGAACGCTTTTATTCTTTTTAGGAGCCCCGCAATGGCT
>JAHHRF010000101.1 GCA_020025955.1 Sutterella sp. | reverse complement strand
GTCTTTGGTGGAGGTTAGGCTTCGTGGAAAATAATCCCCGTTGACTGTTCGTCGAACGGGGCTCTCATCAAAGGGCGTTAGCGTCGAATCGTCGTCAGTTTGCTTATTCACTTAAGTTTATCCCTGCCTTATTTTTTGGACTTTAATAGGGTTTGTTCGTTTTGGGTTGACTTAATCTCAATACTAGTCTCGCTAGGTTAGGGGGTAACCCTTATGGCTTTAAAAACTTTGCAACACAATCCCGTTAGGGATTTTCAAAGCTTTACCCAATCCCTGATAAGATGAGAAAATACGACTATTCGCAATCGTTTAAGACGTCTCAGGTGTTGGGAGCTACCCCCTAGGAAACCCAGCCATTTTGCGCCGAGCGTTAGCATGATTGCTCTCAACTCATTGACGCTTTGCGTCTGGTGCACCCCATGTCCTCTCCTTCTTACGACGCGCTTCAAAATCCCCGCTATTCGTTATTGATTGCGGGGAAGGCTCTTGAAGCGATGTCCGCAAGTCAATTGGAAGAAAAGATCCGATTGGGTCTGAAGCTTTTTCTCTTCCCACAAAACGCCCACGCCCCCAAGTTTCAAGCCATTAAGGCCACATACGGTCGTGCTCACGCCTTCGTGTATGAAACAAATGGCGTGCCACCGTCCGTCGTGATTGGGGACGGCGTTGGTGCAACGACGGTGCACCGTGATGTGTTGAATGAATTGGCCACCTTGACGCCTGGCTTCAACCTGGAGCAGTACCGCGTCGAACATGCCCCCGCCGAGGAATTAACCGTTGTGCGCGCGAGTGCCGGTACGGGTAAGACCACGGTGATGATTGACCGTTTAACGTTCTTACTTGCCACTGATCCCGAACTTCGTCCGCAGGACATTGCCTTAGTGACCTTTACCAATAAGGCCACCAAGAATATGTTCGAAAAGCTCCAAGAGCGTGTCATGAGCTTATATAAGGTCACGAAGGAACCCCGTTGGTTAGCCACGCTTGAGTCGCTCTCCAGCATGCAACTCTCCACTATTGACAGCTTCTTCTATGGGCTGTTGCGATCTGAAGGGAGTGTCTTAGGGTTTGGTGAGCAGTCCACGCTTCGAAGCTTTACGTATGAGAAAAAAGAACTCATTCGTAAGGTCTTAAACGAGCGTTTCCTCACGGACAAAAATAGCGATCTCCTTCGGGATAACGTGTTGCCCATGCACCAGTACGTGGAAGCGGTCTATCAAATATGGACGATGTTGAATGGACGCGGCTACTACCGAGAAGCGATTGAGAACGTGGACTTTGGGGCGTGTACACCAGAAGACGATGCTGACCCCTACGCCCCCAATTTAAGTGCCCGTATTAATGAACATTTAAAGGCCATTCTCATTGAAGTGGAAAAGCGCTATCAAGTGCTTAAAACCGAAGAAAATGCGCTTACGGTTTCTGACTTAAAGGGTGAGGTTGATAACCTTGCCCAGATTGCGCCCACGAGCCTTCATCAGGCGCCGTTTCGCTACATCTTCATTGACGAATTTCAAGACACGGACGCTTCCCAAATTCGCAGCCTGCTGTGGCTCTTAAAAGTCATGGGTTCGAGCCTCTTTGTAGTGGGCGACGTCAAGCAAAGTATTTATCGTTTCCGTGGCGCAGAAGAAACCGCCTTTCAGCAACTCGAAGACGGGTTGTCTTTGTTGGGTGAAGCCTATAGCCAACGCTGGAAAGAGCACGAATTGGTTAAAAACTACCGAACGAGTAGCAACTTAATTCGACACTTGAATCCTCTTTTCCAAGCGTGGAGCGAGAAAGATGTGATGGCCTGGTATAAGGATGCGATCTCGGACATTCCCATTAAGGGGACGTGCCGTCGTGAGTTTTGTGCCTCGCATCCCAAGGATCCTGCTTACGGTAAGGCCCTGGAGCAGGTTTTGCTCGACGCCATTGAAAAAGAGAAGAACACCTTGCGTGAGAAGGGCGATAAGCGTCCGCCTCATGTGGTCTTTTTGACGCGCACCAATAGTGAAGTGGGGCAGGTAGCTAAGCTTGCTCAAAAGATTTGTAGCGGCTTAGAGCCCTCGAAGCGCTTTCTTTGCATGGCGCGCTTTGAAGGCGGCTTCTTTCAGTCTGATGTCGTCCGAGACTTTATGGCCTTCTTGGGGCACATGCTCTATCCGGATGATATCCATAGTCTCACGAACTTAATTTTGAGTCCCTATAGTGACGCCCAGTTGGATATGGAAAAACTGGTCGCCATGGAAGGGCGCTTGGATGAGGTTGAGGCCTACCTGAAGGGGCTCGTTGCCCACGAAGGGTGGGACGAGCGCCGTCAAGAAGCTAGAACGCAGGACTTCTTTCCGTATCTCGAAAAGTTAATTCGTGAGATTAACCCCGTTGCGCGTTATCGGGCCCAGGTGATTAACGAAGGGGCGTCGTTAGCCGACCAAGTTGATCAGCCCAAGCGTTATCGCGTCAACCTCAATAAGCTCCTTCGCATTCTCTTTGAGCATTTCACCGGGGAGTATGCCAGCTTCTTAGACGTGTACCAGTACTTGACACGTTTGATTGAGACGGATACCAAAGAGGATCTTTTGTATCCCGAATTTGAAGAC
>JAHHRF010000100.1 GCA_020025955.1 Sutterella sp. | reverse complement strand
AAAGCGAAAGTGCACGTGGAAGAACTCTTAGCGCTCTTAGAAAAAGCGTAAAGTGCCGAAACGTAAAGGGGGACTCAAAACGAGTCCCCTTCTCTTTTGCTTCTCATTTGTTTCGCTTTTGCTTCGCTTTGGCTTCCCTTTTTCCCCTCATCTGCCCCTAGCGTTTAGGCCCCTCTACTCCTTTTGGTCATTGTTTGACCCTACTGCCTTCTCTATACTCCATGAGATTGTGGATACCTGTGTCGTATCCGTTAGACCCCCATCATCCCCCCTTGGAGCATCCCATGGCTGAACGTACGCAAAGCACCGTTCCTTTTGAAGGCCGTTTACGTGTCTTTAACACGTCCCCGCAACAGCATTTCGAAGAGGGTTTTTGCCAAATCTATGAAACCCGCATGAAGGGTTTGCCCATCGTCAACAAGCGTTTAAACGTTAATGCCGGGGGCTTTCGTCGTTGGGGTAATGACTGGATCGGTCGTGTGGTCACGCCTTGGTCGGTGTTAATCATCTGGGCGTGCGGGAACCGTGACGCGTGGGTGAAAACGAAAGCCGGCGCCGAAGTCACCTTAGAGCTCCCGGCGGGCGAATTTGGCTTTTTAACGGCCGTTGACCCCATCTTGGGGGAATATCGCATGTTGAGCCTTTTGAGCCCCATGGATCAGGTGGAAGATCAGGCGGCAGCGGAACTCTTTGCTGATGTGGCCTTGAAAACCTTGTTAACGGTCCCCGAAGACGAGCGCGCTGACTTTATGGAAGACGATGACCCTGAGATGACGGGGCCGGGCACGGGTAAAGTCATCCCCATTAAAGCCAAGGGCGCCGCCCCCAAACCCGCTCAAGCCACGGTTGAACCCCAGGTTGACCGTCGTCCGGGCGTCAAAGAAAAGCGCGTCACCCGTCGCGACTTCTTTAAGCGCTTTGCGGGCTAAGCGCCTCTTTCATCCCGTTTGACCCATCGTTTGTGTTTCGATAACTTCTACTTTCTTTTAAGGTCACCCCATGTCCATCTCGGGTTCTATTCACGTTGATCTCTGTATTAGCACCACGCGTAACGTTAAAGCGACGGTGCAAAATACGCGACCCTCTGGGTTTTTAAATCAACTCGCGCAACAAAGTGAGACGCCCTTGCGTCCCCTGTTGGCAAGCCTCTATGCGCTCTGCCCCATTGCTCACTTGGTGAGTTTTGATGCCGTGAACCGTCGATTAAATGGCATCACGGAGGATGAACGCCGTCAAGAGGATCAGGGCTTAGCCGAAATGGCGGTCACCTTAGAAGGGATTGTGGAAACCTTGCGCGTCTTTTTAACGGACGGGCAAAAGGTGTTGGGCCTTCCTCCGCGTGCCGATCGTCTGCGCCCCATTGGGGAAGCGCGCCGTGCGCTTTCGCAACTTACCGCCTTACTCATTAAGTCGCGTGATGGCGTCTTAACGGGCGATGCACTTCA
Organism: Sutterella sp.; assembly: GCA_020025955.1. Taxonomy (GTDB): domain Bacteria; phylum Pseudomonadota; class Gammaproteobacteria; order Burkholderiales; family Burkholderiaceae_F; genus Sutterella. The sequence continues at coordinate 1,185 of JAHHRF010000100.1, read as the reverse complement.
AGAAGCTAAAGGTCACATTCAGGTGGCATTTGATGCCATCAACACCATCTACCCCGATGCCTTAACGGGTTATAAGCCAGGCGTCCTTGCACGCACCTTAAAGAACCAAGCCGATGCCAAAGATTGGGCGCGCGATGCGGCTACGGATACGTCCGCCCTGTTGGATGTCTTTTTCAAGCTTCCCGAGGACTTTGGTTTGGCGCACGTCGATGTCCTTCCTGTGACCTCTACCCGCCAAGGGGTCACGGGGTTGGCCGATACCCTCTACTGGCGCCTTAAAAATGAACCGGGCTTTGATATGGCACCGGTCGTCAACGGCGCTCCCCACTTAACGGGGGCACTGGCACGCCGCGCGTCGCACCCCGCTTTAGCGATTGAGGGGGCAATTCGTCCCGTCGACTTAGTCTTAGCGCGCTTAATCGACATGGATGCGTCGTTAGCGGAAGTGAACGCGTGGTTAGAAAATCCTCAAACGCACGACATGGTCTTTCCCCTTCACACGGTGATGATTGACGACTTGGCGCCTGGCGCCGTGGCGTTAACCCAAACCGCGCGTGGGCTCTTAACGTACACGTGCAGTCAGAAACCCTCCATTGGCGCTGAGCACCCCTTCAAGGGCGTAATTAGCCCCACCGAGTGGCAGTTTAGCCCTGGGGGCGCTGCACAGTCGGCGGTCAATAGCGCCCTCAAGTCTGCCCTTCGTGAGGGGCTTCCCCCCACGGAAGAAGCCTTGACAAGCATCGTCAAGATGGCGCTCTTTGGGCTCGATGCCTGCGTCCCCTTAACGGTAAGCCTTCGTGAAGCTGGGCTTTTACCCAATTAACCCCTCATAAGGACCCATCTCATGCATGAAATGAGCATTGCCGAAGGCATTATTGATATCGTGGAGAAAACCGCGAAAGCCCAAGGGATTAACAAGATTGAATCCGTCCGCATTCGTGTGGGGGAATTAGCGGGCGTCGACATCCCGAGCCTGGAATTTGCCTGGGATAGCGTCACGCGTGGGGGTCCTGCCGAAGGGTCTCGCCTCGACATTGAGCGCCCTGAGGGGAAAGCGTGGTGTATGGCCTGTAGCAAAGACGTGCCCATCAAAAAGTATGGGGATCCGTGCCCCCATTGTGGAGGCTTTCAGTTAATGCCCACGGGTGGGGACGAAATGAAAGTCGTCGACTTTGTGCCCGCTGA
>JAHHRF010000099.1 GCA_020025955.1 Sutterella sp. | reverse complement strand
GCTTCCAAAGCTGCAGAGAGGCCAGCAAAGCCCGAGCCCACGACGATGATGTCGTAGATTTGGTCAAATTTCGGGGTCCCGGCCGTTTTGGCCATCGCGCTCGTCGATACAGCAGCGGCCGAGGCGAATGCCCCTTGCAATAAACGACGACGCGTCTGGTTGGTTTTTTCCATATGAATCTCCTTTAAATGGAAAAAGTGGGTCTTAATGAGCAATTAAGCAAAGGGCGTGCCAATTTCTTTTGTGACGCGATCGCGGGGGTGTGCGGCCGTCCCTGCCAAGGCCGATAGCGGCGGCAATATGGATTCTCCGTACCCCATGGTTAGTAGAACGGTCGACGGATAACCCTGATAGAAAAAACCGATATGTCGTGATAATTTACGAAATGTCGTTATTTCCCGATATTTCGTGATTTGTATGCTCAGTCCCCAACAACAAGTGGAACTTTTTCAGGCGTTGTCTCAGTCCTTGTCGCTCTCGCAAACGTTGTCGAGTGCGAAAGCGCTGTTGGCGGAGTGGATCCCTGCCGATGGGGTCTACTCCAACATCTACTTAAAGGACGAGCATCAAATTCAGGTATTGGCGAGCGTGGATGAGCGTGGGGCGCTTGACCGTACGGATCGCATTCCGATCCCAGAGGAGTTTCAGCACTTCCCCACGACACAAGATGAGCCCGTCTACCGAGTGGATAACATTTACGACGACCCGTTTACGTTTTTTGCTGGGCGTCAGATTGCGCCTACGATTCAGTCCTACGTCTTGATGAAGGCCAGTCTCGATAACCGTCATTGGGGGGTGGTGATTTTTTGGTCGTCCAAGCCCCAGGCCTTTACGGACGAAAGCGTGAAGGCCTTAGAAGCCATTCGCTCCATCTTGTCCTTAAACGTGGGCGTTGCAGTGAACGACCGTTTGGCGACCGTCACCCAACAATTAAAGGCACGTGAAGAGACCTTGGTGAAAGCCTTGGCGCAAAAAGAAGAAGCGCCCCTTTTACAACTCATCGAAAAGACGCCTTCGATGGAGGAGTTGGCCCACGACATTCGACGCGTTGCGCCCTTTGATGCGACGGTCTTGATTACGGGGGAATCGGGCACCGGTAAAGAAGTGCTCTCCACCGTGATTCATCAACTCTCTCCACGTCGCCATCGCCCGTTTGTGAAGGTGAACTGCTCGGCGATTAGCCCGTCTTTGATCGAAGCGGAACTTTTCGGCTGGGAACGTGGTGCCTTTACGGATGCGAGAGAGCGCCACATGGGGCTCTTTGAGCAAGCCGAAGGGGGCACGTTGCTCTTGGATGAAATCGGCGAATTGTCGTTGGATTTGCAAGTGAAGTTGTTGCGTGTACTTCAACAAAAGACTTTCCGTCGGTTGGGGTCCGATCGTGAACTCCAAACGGATGTACGCATCATTGCTGCCACGAATCGCGATTTAGTGAAAGAGGTGGAAGAGGGGCGTTTCCGTGTGGATTTGTTCTATCGCCTCAATGTCTATCCGCTTCACATTAAACCTTTGCGTGAGCGCCCAGAAGATTTAGAGCCGTTAGCCAAACTCTTTTTGGCGCAAATGTCTAAGCGCTATGGGATTCACCCAGCGCCCATGTTGGGGCCCAATGCCCTTACGCAATTGCGAAATTGGCCCTGGCCCGGGAACGTTCGTGAATTGCAAAACGTGATTACACGTGCGGTCTTAATGGGTGGCGCCTTAATTGATGAATTGCCCTTGAGTCAGGAGGGACCGACCTTCGCGATGGAAGGTGAGTCGATGGCTGAACCGATGCCCCTCGACGCCGCCACGCTGGAACGCCTTGAGTGGGAACACTTGGACTTTGAGGGCGTTCAGCGAGAATATTTCTCGCGTCTTCTCGCCCGATGTCATGGAAAGATCAGTGGGCCTCATGGGGTGGCGGAGCGAGCCAAGCTCCACCCTAACACCCTTCGGAGTCGCTTACTGAAGCTAGGGCTCCTCACTTAAATGCGAACGGTGTCCCCGCGAAGGGGGCGCCGTTTTCATCTTTACAAAAGAAAAATGTCACATCCCGTGTTCTGGCTTCTCCTTCAAAGGAAAAGCCAGGAATTCCTCTCCAAGAGGGCGTTGACGGTTTTTCCCTGACTTTGCGCTCGATTAAAAAAGGTGTTCCCGCCGTTTGTAGGCGCTTTTTCCCCGTTTGACACTGGAAACGCTGTTTTTTGTGTATAGGGGTAGTGTCACGTTCGGGAAAGCGTCTTACTGCCCCAAAAGAAAATTGAGGGGAAGAGTATGGCCAAAGACCATCGTGTGCCAGGGCGACGTTCGCGCTGGGAAAATCAACAACTCACGTTCAAGCCCACAGTGTTAGCTCTCCTGGGCACCTTGATTGGGGGCGCTCAGGCTAGCGCCACGCTAATGCCACCCGCTGATTCGGTATCGGGACCGGGCTGCCAAATCGTTCATCTAGCGCCGCAAGCAGGGCTCACCCTAAATGGCGGGTGCTTTGTGGATCTGGACGTCACGCCCTTAGGGAATAGCCAAACGGATACTTGGGTCGCCATGGCCCCTTGGCACTTGAGCGGGGAAAACACGTTAACGCTCAACTACCACCCAAGTGGAGACTTAGAAGACGCTTACACCTTTGTGGCGCCAGAGGGGGTAGTAGGTGAAAAGAACGCCACGCTTGACG
>JAHHRF010000098.1 GCA_020025955.1 Sutterella sp. | reverse complement strand
TTGCGAACCCCATCCGTTGACCTCCAAAAAGAATAATCGGTGAAACCCAAAGGGGTTGAATCGTTCGTTGATGAGGGGAGTCTAAAACCCCAATGCGTCAAACAGTGACGCTTTCATTGACAAAAAACCATTTAAAGCGTCAGTTCTTGTCGCACTCAAACCGCCCCTTTTTAAGCCCCTCTCCAGAGCGCTACAACGAGTAGGGTGGACGCGATAACGCCACATTTTTGTGGATCACGCCTGAAGGGTGTTCCCGTTCTGAAACACGAAAGGGGTCCACAAGAAGCCTTTTCCTACTAACTAACACAAGGCGATTTGCAAAAGTTATCGTTATCGAATTGCCTAGTCCGAACTAACGGTTTCTTAAATTTCGTTAGGTAGCAAAAGGAATAACGGAAAAAGAATTTAACAAAATGAAAAATATAGAATTTATTTTTCAGGGGTTAGAAGGGTAATGAACGCTTCTCATCAAAAAAGCTAAAAATTAAGGGTTAACGTGTATTCCTCAATGGGGATGAAGTTATCGAGTTGTGTGTAAAACGCATGGAATTTTTTCTGGTGTTAACGCGTAGACTCGCCTCAACGTTTGTCGAGATATCGGAAAAAACCCGAACAAACGAGAGGCAAGTGAACACCACTTGTCACGCATTCACTCTTTTTTTGATTGAAGAGAGACTTCATTGAGGCGCCAGTGACTCCAACGCCTTGGTGAGCCCTCGCACGATAACTATGAATAAGACTCAAATCGCGCTCTTACTCAGCGCCCTGATGATTGCCCCGGCCTACGCGGCTGATCCTGTCAAAGCGGGCAAAAAATCCACGGTCGAAGTGACGGAAGACATCAAACTTAATGCGGGTCCAGCACTCTACGCTTTGGTCGGTAGCAAGATCATTAGTCACGACAACGTGATTACCGGGACGAGTGGCGCGATGGGCGCGCGTACCGTAGGGGGCGAACTCGATTTACGCAACATGTCGATTAACCTCGACGGTAAGCAAGGCGTGATTGGCGTGGAAGTCAAAGAGCGCAAGATGGGGGATACGATCTCGCCGGGTAAGTTGAAGGCGGACAACCTCACCATTGATATCCAAGGTGGCATGGGCGCAAGCCAAGGGATTGTCGCCATGGATAGTGATGTCGAACTCTCCAATTCCAAGATCACCGTCAAGGGCGATGGGATCGTCTTAATGCGATCGGTTGCGAGCTTGCGTGATTTGGAAATCAACATCATTGGTGACGAAGCGGGTCGTGGTTTGAGCTTGACCGACACCATTTTGGATAACGCCGAAAACATCACGATCAACTTAATTTCCGACAAGGAAGTGGATCACAAGACGGCCTTGATTAACGCCGTTCACGTGCGAGGTGACGCGGATAAGACGTCGTTGACCTTGAATAATTCGACCGTGAAGACGAACGGTGGTTATTCCGCCGTGCGTGTGGACCCGGGCTTAGGCTTTAATGCCGCCAACACCACGATTGAGGCAAAGGGCACGGGGGTGGCCATTGTCGCCGACCAAAATAACGGTCAAGGGGCCACCAAGATTAATTTGTCGGAAGGCACCACCCTTAAGACGGACGAAAACGTCCGCTACACGGTGATGGGCGCCGGCGAAGTGAAGTTAGATAAAGCCACGGTGGACTCCAAGAGTATGAGTTTTGCCAAGGGCGATGTCGCTTTAGAGGCGAGCAACCAGTCCGTTTTGAAGATTGAAAATCAAAGCGAAGAGGCGGGTGCCATGACCATTAACCTCCAGGACTCCACGTTAGAAGTGGGCGACAAGGTGGAATTGGCCGCGTTAGAGCTCGATGAAAAGAGCCGCGTGGAATTTGCCCCCTCGGAAACGGGCGCAGTGTTGCGCACGAAGAATTTAGTCAACAACAACGGGACCATCGTTTTAAATGCCAAGATGGTCAACGGCCAGCTTGTGATGGATCGCATTGACGCGGACACGGCAACGGGTACGTCCGTCATCGACTTGAAAGTGGGTGAAGGCGTTGACTTAACGGGTCAGGACCTGCGTTTAATCAACGTTAAGGATCAGGATGCGCCCGCCAACTTCACGATTACGAGTAACGCCGCGGGGCTCACCTTAGCGCGTGTGGGGAATCGTTGGGTGTTGGATTCCACGGACTTCTTAATGCTTCCCTCTTCGATGCTTTGGGGCGAAATGGCCACGCGCGATGCGCGTACGGGTGGCGCGTTAAAGGCCGGGGACAAGGGGCTTTGGGTGCGTGCTCAGGGCGAAAAGGCGAAGAGCAAGCGTGCTGACCACGCTAAGACCCAAGGCACGACGCTTGAAGTGGGCTACGACAAGGCGATCGCCCCCAACTGGACGGGCTCGGTCTATATGAATGTCGGTCACATGACGGCGGACTTTGATAAGGCCACGAACGACGTGAAGAACCGTCGTGTGGGTTTGGGCGTTGTCGCCACCCGTGCGTTTGACAATAACGCTTATGTGGAATTCATGCTCAACGCCAGCAAGGATCGTTTCCAATTAAAGGCGGGGCAAGACAAAACCAAGATTCATGGTCGTCGCGTGGTGGCCTCCGTCGAAGCGGGTCACCGCTTCCCGGTGGGGAACCTCTACGTAGAACCGCAAGCACAGGTGGCTTACACCTATGCGGAAGTGAAGGATTACACGTTAAACAACAAGACGGTGGGGACCGATACGTTTAACGGTGTAGCCGCTCGTTTGAGCGTTAAGACGGGTATCGAACAGGGTGCCTATAACGTCTGGACGCGTGCTGATTTACTGCCTCGAATGGGGGGCACGTTAACGGCCTCGACCTCTAACAATACGTTGGAAGAAAAGACGAGCGGGATGGGGTATGGCGTAGCCTTCGGGGGCGCTTACCGCATCGGTGCCATGTGGCAATTGACGGCAGATGCCGCCGCCACCAAGCACCATGGCATGAAGTCGGCCTTCTCGGCGGGCTTAGGCCTGAAGCGTAGCTTCTAAAAC
>JAHHRF010000097.1 GCA_020025955.1 Sutterella sp. | reverse complement strand
CTCGCAAGCCGTTTTACGCAAAGGTCATCGCACAAGCCCTTTGCGCACTGCCCAAAGAAAAGTTGCCTTCAAAGATAAAGGAACTTTTCGACATCGTGACCACGGTTTTATAGCGTGCTCATGTAAATCACCTTAGCTCTAGTCCGCGCCTCCCTTTTCCAATAAGGGAGGCGCGGGCCAAGGTGAGGCCTTTGCAGGAACAATTTGCCTGAGCCCAGCCCCCATTAGTAGGTGTTGACGGCTACACTGTAGTTAAAATAGTCGAGGAGTACCCTAAGACTGACGCCCCTTGCCAATCACCACCTTTTCACTGTATGACGATGCGCTTTACTGACATTCAACAACAGATCATCGACGAACCGATCTATAGCTGCATGCAGATCTTCGCCGCTCCAGGCATGGGCGTCGATGAGGCTATCGCAGAGCGAATCGCACGCTATTTAAAAGCCAATCCTCGCAAGCGCGTCTGGATTGTTACAGTCACAGACAGTAAGGCGCGGTATCTTTCTGGTTTTTTCAAATCCTACTCGTCCAACGTAACGATCTTTACCGTCGAAGAGTTGGCACTTCGTTACCTTCGCGGTTTATTAGGTTATCGCTTGGTCAGTGATATCGGGCTCGTTACCTCAACCCAAGAAAAAATCGATACCCTCAGCCGTTGGCTTGAACAAATGGGGATTGATGAAAGGGCTTACTTTGCCAAATTTGGCCTCGTAGATCTGGAAGACAAAACGAACTTTTTAACGCGATTCTTTGATCAAGTTTCCGCCATCAATCAGGAAGAATTGGCGAAACACGAAGTTTGTGAACGCCTGAATGATCCGGCCCTTTGGGCGCTTTATAACGACTACCAAGACGCGTTAGAAACGTTTAACTTGCGCGACCGAGACAATACCATTCAAGGGAGCATTGCACTGCTGCGCCAATGCGACCGCGGTGCGTGGGCGGATCGCGTACGCTGGCCGCTTTTCTACGTGTTCGAAGCCGATAAGTTAACCAACGCCGACTATACGTTCTTGTACCTTATTCGCGGCATTAACCCGTTGGATAAACATGAAATGGTCATGGTGGGAGAACGTCATAGTGAAGAGGGGAGTCCCGACGCTGGTGAGTCGCCGTTTGAGCAGACCTTTAAGCGCGACTTCAATCCTAAAGTTTTTGAATTCACACAGTCGCTCGACGTTTCGCAAGCGGTAGTCGATGCGGCCTCTGCCTTGCAACCGAACATTGAAGCGAAATACCCTCCGCTCTTTAAAGGAGAGGTGTCGGTGCACGCCTTAAACGACGAAGCGGAAGAAGTCCAATGGATCCTCAACGAAATTGCTCGACTCCAGTCGTTGGAGCCGTCCTTAGAGTTCGGGGGAGCGTTACAGCCAAAGCAAATCGCCATTCTGGCTAGGAACAAATCCAGCTTAATGAAAATGCTCTCCATGCTAGAGAACAAGGGGGTATCGCTTCAGATCGCCAATCAACTCGGTTCGTTCGAACCGGATGCGCCCGTAGGAAAGGCCATTCTCTACAGTGTGCGTATTCGCGCCCTGACCTGCAACGACGATGATCGTAAACGTTTAATTCAGGAAATGGGACTACGCATGGATGTGGCTCCTCAAGAGACCTTCTTTGAGCGCCTCATCGAAGCGTTGCAATCGTCGACCGACGAGAGGCTTACAGGGTGTCTCACGGCCATTAAGGAAACGCTCCGCATCAAGGACGGGGAGTTTGACCTGCAACCGATGCTCGCCAACGTGGAGCGTGAGCTCATTGAGGCTGCAGAGCGTAAGCCTTTAACGACTGACGAACGATTCTTCTTCGCCAGGGCGTTAGACGACATTACGTCATTACGTAAGGCGAATAACCTTTTCCTGAATGAGGGGTGGAATAAAACCTTCTTTAAATTCCGTGATTACTTCTATATGAACGGATTGCATGAATCTGTCCCCAATAAAATCTTCCTTTCTACGTTCCCGACGCAGGACCTTTTAAAACGTGATGTCGTCTTCGTAATGGGGATGACCGAAGGGGAGTGCCCGAGTAACCTTGCCAAAGATGAGCACGCGCTTGAAAAGGAAAAGCAGTACCTCATCCGTACGATTCTCACATCTCGACGCCGTCTTTATTTCACGTACCCGAAGACCCGCCTGATGCCGTGGGGTGAGGTGGTTGAAGAAGAACCATCTCGCTTTTTGAAGTTAATTCAATAGTCCAAACCAGTAGCCGTAAACATACAGCCAATGACGATGCGCTTTACTGACATTCAACAACAGATCATCGACGAACCGATCTATAGCTGCATGCAGATCTTCGCCGCTCCAGGCATGGGCGTCGATGAGGCTATCGCAGAGCGAATCGCACGCTATTTAAAAGCCAATCCTCGCAAGCGCGTCTGGATTGTTACGGTCACGGACAGTAAGGCTAGGTATCTCGCTAATTATTTCGAACCTTTCTCGTCAAACGTAACGATTTTTACGGTCGAAGAGTTGGCACTGCGTTACCTTCGCGGTTTATTAGGCTATCGCTTGATTAGTAATATCGGGCTCGTTACCTCAACCCAAGAAAAAATCGATACGCTCAGCCGTTGGCTTGAGAAAATGGGGATTGATGAAAGGGCTTACTTTGCCAAATTTGGTCTCGTTGATCTAGAAGACAAAACGAACTTTTTAACGGGATTCTTTGATCAAGTTTCCGCCATCAATCAGGAAGAATTGGCGAAACACGAAGTTTGTGAACGCCTGAATGATCCGGCCCTTTGGGCGCTTTATAACGACTACCAAGACGCGTTAGAAACGTTTAACTTGCGCGACCGAGACAATACCATTCAAGGGAGCATTGCACTGCTGCGCCAATGCGACCGCGGTGCGTGGGCGGATCGCGTTCGTTTTCCGCTTTTCTACGTTTTCGAAGCCGACAAGTTAACCAACGCCGAATATACGTTCTTGTACCTTATTCGAGGCATCAACCCGCTGGATAAACATGAAATGGTCATGGTGGGAGAACGAAAGGGCGAGGAGGGGAGTCCTGACGCAAGTGAGTCTCCGTTTGAACACACCTTTAAGCGCGACTTCAACCCTAAAGTTTTTGAATTCACACAGACGCTTGATGTTTCGCAAGCTGTAATCGATGCTGCCTCTGCCTTGCAACCGAACATTGAAGCGAAATACCCTCCGCTCTTTAAAGGAG
>JAHHRF010000096.1 GCA_020025955.1 Sutterella sp. | reverse complement strand
AGCGCAACCTTGCCAAGGTTGAGGTCGCGAGTTCGAGACTCGTTTCCCGCTCCAGAATTCATCGAAAAAGGATGGGCCACGTTGCCTGTCCTTTTTTTGTGTCTAGCAGCCTGGGAAAAGGTGCCATGACGGCTTAAAGACGCACGGATGAAAAAAACCGTGCCCTTTTAAGCAAAAATGTCCTAGATTTGCTAAAATTCGCACCTTTCTATGTGACTTGAGGGTTGCCTCAAGCTCAACTGCCGCCACGGGCGGTGTGCCTGAAGCTTTATTGTGGGTGATTCACCCTCCTTAAGTCAGGATAGATATTTCCGGAAGCCCCGCACAGCTTGAGAAACGAGTGCAAGCGTGAGGGGTTATTAAGAACACTCGAATTTATTACGTGGGGTTTGCCATGGCTGTTCAGCAGAACAAGAAATCCACCAACAAGCGCGGTAATCACCGTGCTCATGACTTTTTGACCAACCCGCCGACCGCTGTTGAAGCGACGACCGGCGAAATCCATCGTCGTCACCACATCAGCCCGACCGGTTTCTACCGCGGCAAGAAGGTGATCTCGACGAAGGCTGACGAATAATTCGTCACGAGGTCAACGGACAAACGCCCGGCAACGAGCGAGCCCAAGAAGCTTCTTTTTGCATTGATTCAATGTAAAAGGGTTCGGCCCAGAGCCGCAGAGCTTTACTGTCCGACATCGAAAAAGGATCTGTCCCAGTTATGGGCAGGTCCTTTTTTCTTAAGCGTTCGTGTAGAGCCCTTCCCAATGGGATAGAGGAGAGTACGCAATTGGGTTGTGTCGTCGGGACTCTGTTACGGATTTCTGTATCTTTGCCCTTGAAATTACAAACCCTCGCCCCGAGATTCGGTAGCATACGCTAATAGAGAAAGGGATAAGGGGGTGCACGTCCACCCCATCCCGTAGCCCAACGATAACTATAAGGAGTGAACCATGTTTAAGTGTGAATGGCTCAAGCTCGTTTTCACGGCCATGGTGATCATGGGATTAGGGGGCGGACAGTACTACGCCAAAAACGTGCTGGGTCATGGAACGGATGACGGGCATGGTGCGAGCTCGCACGCGGCTAGCGGTCCAGAAAAACCGGTTCTCCCTTACAAACGCATTAATAGTGATGAAGCGCGTTTGCGTTTGTCGCAACCCGTCTCGGAAACCTACCCCAAAGTGGTCGTGATTGACATCCGTGGCCTGGACGCTTATAAAGCGGGTCACATCCCCGGCGCCTTTCATATCCCGAGCGATGGGATTGCACCCGGGGAACGCTTAGCGATGGCCCCAGACCTTCATCAACCAGTGATGGTCTACGGGCAGAGTCCCGCCCGCATTGACCGCATGGCCCGCTCTTTAGTGTTAAATGGCTATCGCGATGTATACAATGTGAAGGGTCTTGCCCGTCGGGTCGATCTGTTAACGGATCGCGAGATCCCGACGATGCCTTGGGCTGTGCGTTCGAGCGACGAGGCGCCCTCTAAAGACGAGGGGAGCGCCCCCCAAACGCCCGCTGCCCACTAATTGATATTGAGAATAACGAGGAATACTGTATGTACGCCCGACTGATCGGGACCGGCTCTGCACTGCCGCAGACAGAGGTCACCAACGATGCCTTAGCCCAACGTTTGGCCCAAGATGGCATTGAAACCAATGACGAATGGATTCGTACGCGTACCGGGATTGAAGCCCGCTTCTTAGCCGATGCGAGCTTAGGGGAAGGCACCACGCAGTTGGCCGTGTTGGCCGCAGAACGCGCTTTAGCGGCGGCCGAGCTCACCCCCGCTGACATTGATTTGATTATTTGTGCCACGACGACGCCCGACCAAATCTTCCCGTCGACCGCGTGCCAAGTGCAGGCAAAGTTGGGGGCCGCAGGGGGCGCCGCTTTTGACGTACAAGCCGTTTGTGCGGGGTTCCTCTACGCCTTAAACGTGGCCGACTCGATGTTAACGAGCGGGAAGTTTAAGCGTGCGTTGGTGATTGGCGCGGAAACCTTGTCGCGCGTGCTCGACTGGAAAGATCGTTCCACCTGTGTGCTCTTTGGCGATGGCGCGGGGGCTGTGGTGTTAGAAGCGTCGGACGACGCAGGGATTCTCGCGTGCAAAACCTATGCCGATGGCCGTTTGGGGACAGACGTTTTAGGGCTCACGGGTCATTTGGATAATGGGGTGCTCGCGGGCGACCCCTTCATTCGCATGGATGGTCGACAGGTCTTTAAGTGTGCCGTCGAGGGGTTAAGTACGAGCGGCAAAGCCGTTTGTGATGAAGTGGGGGTGGATCCGAGCGACGTGGCCCTTTTTGTGCCCCATCAGGCCAACCTTCGTATCATGACGATGGTCGCGAAAAAGCTCGGTATTGATATGGATAAAATGGCGAAAACGGTCGCCTGCCACGGGAACACGTCGGCGGCCTCCGTCCCTCTGGCGCTTGACGTCGCGGTGCGCGCAGGAAACGTCAACAAGGGCGAACTCATCCTTTTACAGGGGGTGGGGGCCGGCATGGCCTGGGGGTCTTGCCTTCTTCGCTACTAAAATTTCGAGTAGACTCTTACTTATTCGGGGAGGGCAACCCTCCCCGTTTTTATACCTAAATTAGGCTGGCACGCTGTGTGCCCCTAGAGAACCAAACACGTATGCGTATTGCTTTAGTATTCCCCGGTCAGGGGTCCCAGTCGGTGGGGATGCTCGACACCGTCAAAGACGAACTCGTTGTCCAGCAGATGTTGGAAGACGCCGATGAGGTGTTGGGCGAGCCGTTGAGCCAATTGATTGCCGAAGGCCCCGCTGAAACCTTGGGGTTGACGGTCAATACCCAGCCCGCGTTAGTGACGGCGAGCGTTGCCTTCTACGCCCTCTGGAAAATCAAAGGGGGTCCGACCCCGGTGGTGGCAGCTGGCCACTCCTTAGGTGAATACTCGGCCTTAACCGCTGCGGCGTCGTTGGATTTCATGGAAGCCGTCGCCTTAGTGCGTAAGCGCGCCCAGGCCATGCAAGAAGCCGTCCCCGAGGGGCTCGGCAAGATGGCTGCGGTCATTGGTTTGTCCGATGAAGACGTGTTGGCGGCCGTGGACGAAGCCCGTGGTGAAGACGTCTTAGACGCCGTGAACTTTAATTCCCCGGGTCAGGTTGTCGTGGCCGGTCACACCCAAGCCATTGAGCGCTTGGAAGCGACCGCTAAGGCCCGAGGCGCTCGTCGCGTCATGGTCTTAAATGTCTCTGCTCCCTTCCACTCGGCTTTGATGGCGCCTGCGGCTGAAAAGCTCGAAGACGTGCTTCGCACCGTGGACGTGAA
>JAHHRF010000009.1 GCA_020025955.1 Sutterella sp. | reverse complement strand
AGAAAAACGCCCGAAGGATTTCTCCTTCGAGCGTCAATCATTTAGCGTAGCGCTCTAATTCGCTAATTACTTCGCTTCCTTAGCCTTACAGGGGCAGAAGGGAGAAAGTGCGAAACTCAACGCAAAGCCCACTAAGGCCGGAACCACCCAGGGGAGGTCCTTACCTGCCAACGGGAGCATGCTCACGTATTCAGGCAACGGACCCAAGGGGAGCTTGGCGTAGGCCAAGGCACCAACGATACTCACGGCAGCCGTGAAAGCGATCGTCAAGGGGTAGGTCAAGCGGTTCATCGGCACGTAGTTGTGCATGAGGCCCAACACGATGAGCACCAAAGCCATCGGGTAGATCGCCAAGAGGATGGGGATGGAGACCTTCAAGATCATCGTCAAGCCCATGTTGCTCACGATCGTGGAGACCACCGCGAACACAACCAACCAACCACGGTAGGAAACGCTCGGGAGGATCGTACGGAAGTAGTTCGAGCAGCAGGAGAATAAGCCCACGCAGGTGTTCAAACAGGCGATGAAGAACATAGCGCCGAGAACGATGTTGCCTAAAGCACCGAAGCTCACGTTAGCGAGACCAGAGAGGGTCTGCGCACCGTTGTCACCACCGAGGCCAGCGCCGCCAGCCTGAGCACCCATGTAAGCGAGTACAACGTAAACGGCGATCAAGAGGAAACCGGCCACAAAACCCGCCTTAATCGTTTCGGAAACCACCTGGCCCGTGCTCGTGGCACCCAAGGCACGCACGTTCATGGCGATGATGAGACCGAAGTTCAAGGCAGCTAACGTGTCCATCGTCTGATAGCCGTCGATGAAGCCCTGTAAGAACGAGCCCTGGATGAAGGGAGCCTGAGCAGCGCCGATTTCGCCAACGGGGTTCACTAACGTGGAGATGAAGAGCACCGTGATCAACGTCAAGAGCCCCGGCCCCGTGATCTTACCCAAACGCTGCGTGAGCTTTTCGGGGTTCAACGCCAACACGAAGGCCAATGCAAAGAAGCCCACGGAGTAGATGAACTGGGTGATTTCACCCATGGTGAAATTCATGAAGAGGGGGTTCTCAACCACGTCCTTGATAAAGGGCGTCACCGCCATTTCAAAGGAGGTACTCGCCGTACGGGGGATGGCTAACATCGGACCGATGGAGAGATAGATCAAGAGCGTGAAGAGGAAAGCAAAGCCCTTCGATACGCGGCCAGCTAAGGTATCAAGACCACCCGAAATCGCGACGGCAATAACGCCTAAAATCGGCGCAGCGACGGCGGTAATAGCAAAACCAGCCATGGCGGGAACGATGTTGTCCCCAGCAAGATTCCCTAAATAGGGCGGGAAGATAAGATTCCCTGCTCCGAAGAACATGGAAAAGAGTGTGAGCCCGATCAGGACTCGTGATTTAGTTGTAAATTGCGACATAGAGCTTCACCTTGTTCGGTGTTCGTTATTGTTGGTGTCGTAAACGCAGAGGGCGCATCAACTCGAAACTCCGAAGCGATACCGTCACGCCTCGTGGCGCCTTGCGGGTTCGTACTTTTTAGCGAACCAGTCGAAAGCCTAGCATAGGAAGCCCGTGAAAAAACCGTGAAAACCCTAAAAACCCCTGTGATTCGGTGTTTAGCGTAGGAGGTTTTACTTAGAAGACTGGGTTCTATCTGCCCCATATAAATAAAACCCCCTAGAGGGCGTGGTTATGCCCAGTAGGGGGTATACGACAGGGTGGTGACCCCTGATCTTTAGCGCGCTAACGCCAGCAAACTTTCTAAGCGGGCGAGCTTGGCGTCATCCGTCAGTTTCTCATCCGTCAGAATCATTAAGGGTTCGACCTGTAAGAGGCGAGCGTGCGGTAAGGTTTCCAAGGCTTTCGCGACCCCATTGTAGGGTTCATCCAAAACCGGGCAGTCAACGAGACGAAGCCCATTGTCCGTCAAGGTTTCAACGAGCGCAGCGACCCCAGCGGCGGTAGCGGGCAACGTCACGTATAAGGGCGCCTTGGTGGAATCCGCTCGTGCCTGGGCAAAGGCGATTTCCTCCGTATTTTGGGTCCCGGCGCACGCCGGCATCAAGGTTAAACCCGCTTTCTGCGCAGCCGCTTCAAAGGGCTCATCCGGTTGATCGCGCATCCCCATCGGAACGTCGGCTAAGTAGAGCGTTTTGGCGCCGGTGTCCGCCACCATTTGGCAGTAGACGTCTGCCCCACGGGCTTCCACGAGGTTGGAGACCGTGCCCACGATCACGTCCAGGGTGCCTAAAGCGACCACGTCCTTAATAAAGGCCAAGGCTTCTTTAACCGAGCGACCGGCGTCCAACGTGCGGTCCGATGCCGCTTCCAAGGGCGGTGTCACAGCGACGGGGTCGGTGAAGGGAATGTCTAACAAAAGGCCCTTTACGCCCACTTTGGGTAAGTCCGCCAAAAGGTTGAGGTTTAACAAAGGGTCGGCGGCGACCAAACGAAGGTAAATCGGGTGCGTCATGATGAATGCTCCAAAGGTAATCGGTGTAGTCAGGTACGGTTGCTTAAGCCAAGGGCGTCGGACGGCGACGAAGTTCTTCGACTAAGGCCTCCGTTAACGGGGTGTCCTCGTCAATGCCTTCGGCTAAGAGCTTTTCTCGAACCTGGAAGATGTCCTTATCACCACGACCCGAAAGGTTCACGATGAGGGTTTGTTCCTTTTCAGGATTTTCGCGTGCCATCTTTAAGGCGTGTGCCACGGCGTGCGAGCTTTCCACCGCCGGAAGGATCCCTTCCTTGAGGCAGATTTCCGCAAAGGCGGCTAAGGCTTCACGGTCGGTAATGCCCACGTACTCGGCGCGACCAATCGACTGCAAGTAGGTGTGTTCCGGCCCCACGCTCGGGAAGTCAAGCCCCGCAGCAATGGAGTGCGACTCCTGCACTTGACCGTCTTCGTCTTGCATGTTGACGCTACGCATCCCAAAGAAGATCCCTTCCGTGCCCGTATTCAAGGGCGCACCGTTAAAGGGCGTATCCAAACCACGACCCGCGGGTTCCACACCGATAATCTTCACGCTCTCATGGGGCACAAAGTCCGTAAACATCCCGATGGCGTTAGAGCCACCGCCCACGCAAGCGAGCACCGCATCGGGTAACTTCCCGCCTTCGACTTCAGCGAACTGACGACGTGCTTCTTCACCGATCACCTTCTGGAATTCCTTCACGATGGTGGGGAAGGGGTGGGGACCCGCGGCCGTACCCAACAAATAGTGGGTGTTTTCAAGGTTTTGGACCCAGTCGGCTAAGGCCGCGTTGCAAGCTTCTTTAAGCGAGCCCTTACCCGCCGTCACCGGAATCACCTGCGCCCCCATTAAGCGCATACGGAAAACGTTGGGCATCTGGCGCTTCACGTCCTTTTCACCCATGTAGATGATGCATTCAAAGCCAAGGAGCGCTGCCGCCAAAGCCGTTGCCGTACCATGCTGACCGGCACCCGTTTCTGCGATCAAGCGAGTTTTACCCATGCGCTTGGCAAGTAACGCCTGCGCGAGCACTTGGTTCGTCTTGTGTGCGCCCCCATGCAAGAGGTCTTCACGCTTGAAGTAAAGACGCGTCTTCGTGCCTTTTGTTAAATTGCGGCAAAGCGTTAACGGCGTGGGGCGACCGGCGTAGGTCGTCAAGAGAGTGCGAAGTTCACCCAAGAACGTTTCGTCATGGCGATACTGGATGAAGGCGTCTTCCAACTGATCCAAAGCAGGAATCAAGGCGTCGGGCACAAACTGACCGCCGAAGCGACCGAAGAAGGGATTGAGTTTCATGGCGTAACCTTTTGTAGTAGTCAAAGTCAGTAAGGGTTTCGAGGGTTCTGACGGGTTACGCGAAGGGGAGGGAGGGAGAAAAAAAGAAAACCCGCTTCGGTAACGCGTCGGCGTTTTAAAGCGGGTCGTGAGTGGTCCTCCTGAGGTTTAACCTCGGGACCACATTTAGAGGAAATGTTCTAAAGGTTGGTCCCCGCTTTAACTGTGCGAGCACCACCACCAAGCCTGAGTCGTTTTGTTTCGAGCGACGAACATGTGAACTGTTTCCTTAAAAACCTTTGAGTAAGAAGCAAAGAGCGAAGTGCTCTTGGCTGTGAAGTAAATTTATCGTGTTTCTTTTCACTTTGCCAATAGGGATGAAACCCTAAGGCGATTCCCTTAGAGGAGGGGAGGCAGTCGTCACTTTCAAAAGGGGCCCCTTTGTTTCTCTTTTGTTCTCCTGTTTCCCCTTATTTCTTCACTTTGTTCTCTTCTTTTTTCTCGCCGTTTAGGGGAAGTTTGCTGACTATCTCGCTATGTCGTTAACTGTAACGAAAAGTAAATTTGTGAGCCTTTTCACCGTTAGACTAGGTAGGAAATTTCACAAAAAACGTAGGAAGCAAAGTCCTGAAGCCTGCTTTGCCAAAGTCACCACAACCCCGTCCAAGCAGACCGCAAAACGATCGAAATCACGCCCCTTTACGTCGTCCTCACCACAGGGAAAAGAAACCCGGCCTCGCAACGAGAGGCGAGGAGTATTTTGAGGACAAGAAAAAAGCCCCGAACCGTACGGTTCAGGGCTTTCTCTGAATTCTGGGGTGGATGATGGGGCTCGAACCCACGACAACCGGAATCACAATCCGGGACTCTACCAACTGAGCTACATCCACCGTAGCAACACCGAATGTTGGGATTCGGTGCTCAGGAGCAGTGCTGCGTCCTGAGAATTGAAATTTTACCGAAGACCGTATCCCTGTGAAGTACTCGGCGCAAAAATACCGCAAACAGGGTAGAGGCTAGCCCTGAGATGAGAAGGACTTTCAATGCCGTTTTTAAAACTAATCCTAGGTAGTACGTGAGGGGTAGAACGCGGGCGTTTTTTCTATCTCTATTACTGATGAAATGGACAGAGTCGCCTTTTACAATCAGTAGCGGTGATAGAAGGGCGACCCCATGCTCGTGATTGACGGATCTCCCGACAAGGGCACGTCGACTAGACTCCTTCTATACCCTTTATGGAGATAATAACTATGTTCGAAACACAATATGAAGCGCTTCGACGTCAAGGCGTAAGCCGTCGAAGCTTCCTTCAGTTCTGTTCGTTAACGGCTGCCAGCCTTGGGTTAGGTAGCGCGGGTGCTAAGGACATTGCTAACGCAATGGAAACGAAGCCCCGAGTCCCGGTCATTTGGTTGCACGGTCTTGAATGTACCTGCTGTACGGAATCGTTCATTCGTTCCTACCATCCGACCGCTAAGGATATCGTCCTCTCGATGATCTCCTTGGACTACGATGACACGATTATGGCGGCTGCCGGTGAACAGGCCGAAGAAGCCCTTCGTGAAACGATGGAAAAGTATCATGGCCAGTACATCCTCGCCGTGGAAGGGAACATCCCCTTGCATGACGACGGTATTAACTGCATGCCGGGTGGCGAAACGTTCTTGGAAAAGATCAAGCACGTTGCCGCTGGCGCTAAGGCTGTGATCGGTTGGGGTTCCTGTGCTGCTTGGGGCTGTGTCCAGGCTGCTAAGCCCAACCCCACCAAGGCTGTTCCTATCACTGACATCATCACGGATAAGCCCGTTGTGTTAGTGCCGGGTTGCCCCCCGATCCCTGAAGTGATGTCGGGTGTTGTCACCTACATCCTCACGTACGACCGTATCCCCCCGTTGGATCGCATGGGTCGTCCGAAGATGTTCTACGGTCAGCGCATTCATGACAAGTGCTACCGCCGTGCTCACTTCGACGCCGGTCAGTTCGTTGAAAGCTTCGACGACATCGGTGCCAAGCTTGGCTACTGTCTCTACAAGGTGGGCTGTAAGGGCCCGACGACCTACAACGCCTGTTCCGCTATCCGCTGGAATGAAGGCTTAAGCTGGCCGGTTCAGTCTGGTCACGGTTGTATTGGTTGTTCCGAACCCAACTTCTTTGATAAGGGTTCCTTCTACAAGCACGATACGACGGTGGTGCCCCCGGGCTTCGGCGTGGGTATCGAAGGTACGACGGACCGCGTTGGTCTCGCCGTGACGGGTGCTATGGGTGTGGCGGTTGCTGCTCACGTGGCCATGTCGGCTGTTAGTCAGGCTCGCCAGAAAAAGACGAATAAGACCATCGGAGGTGAAGAATGAGTGAACAACGTCGAGTCGTCGTTGACCCGGTGACCCGTATTGAAGGTCACCTTCGTATGCAGGCCGTCTTGGACGACAACAACACCATTGTTGACGCCATGAGCACGGGTACGATGTGGCGCGGTTTGGAAGTGATCCTTAAGGGTCGCGATCCCCGTGACGCTTGGGCTTTCGTGGAACGTATCTGCGGTGTGTGTACTGGTGTGCACGCTCTCTCCGCCGTTCGTGCCGTTGAAGATGCCTTAAACATCAAGATCCCGAAGAACGCCAACATCATGCGTAACCTTATGGCCGCCACGCTCTACGCGCAGGACCATTTGGTGCACTTCTACCAGCTCTCCGCCCTTGACTGGGTGGACGTGGTGAGCGCGCTTGATGCCGATCCGGAAGAAACCTCTGCTATCCAGAAGAAGATCTCCCCGAAGCATCCCTTGAGCTCGCCCGGTTACTTCCGTGACGTTCAGAACCGTTTGAAGAAGTTCGTGGCCTCTGGTCAGCTCGGTATCTTCAACAAGGGTTACTGGGGTCACCCCGGCATGAAGTTGCCGCCGGCTGTGAACCTCTTGGCGGTTACCCACTATCTTGAAGTCCTCGACTTCCAGAAGGAAATCGTTAAGATTCACACCATCCTCGGTGGTAAGAATCCTCACCCGAACTATCTCGTTGGCGGCATGGCTTGCCCGATCAACATGCATGACACGGGTGCCCAGGGCACGATGCTCAACCAGATCACGATCAACTACATGCGCAGCATTGCCAAGCGCACGGTCGAGTTCATGGAAAACGTCTACAAGCCTGACTTGCTCGCTATCGCCAGCTTCTACCCTGAGTGGTTCAAGATGGGTGGCGGTCTCTCTGGCAAGAACGTCTTGTCCTACGGTGAGTTCCCGCAGTTCGCTAACGATGATTCGGATGCGAGCCTCCTTCTTCCGCGTGGTGCCATCATCAACGGCGACCTCTCCAAGGTCTACGACGTTGACTTGAAGAACCCGGATGAAATTCAGGAATTCGTGGACCACTCCTGGTACAAGTATCCTGATGCCTCCAAGGGTCTCCACCCGTTCGACGGCGTTACGGAACAGGACTACAACCTCTCTGAAGGTTCGGTCGGTACCCGTACGAAGTACGAATGGTTGGCTCCGGACGGCAAGTACTCCTGGATCAAGAGCCCGCGTTGGCGTGGTCACATGATGGAAGTGGGCCCCTTGGCTCGCCTCGTCATCGGTATCGCCAAGGACGTTCCGCACTTGAAGGAACCGGCTCTCGGTGTGTTGCATGACCTTAACCTCCCGCTCGAAGCCGCGTTCTCGACCTTGGGTCGCCACGCTGCCCGTATGTTGGAAGGTGTTTGGGCCTCGCACTTGATGGTTGACTTGATCGACCAGCTCGAAGCCAACATCAAGGCTGGTGACGAAGTTGCCGCCAACATGGAATTCTGGGAACCCTCCACCTGGCCGAAGGAATGCCGTGGTGCTGGTTTCGCGGAAGCTCCGCGTGGTGCTTTGGGTCACTGGTGCTCCATTAAGGACACGCGTATCGCCAATTGGCAGGCCATCGTGCCGACCACCTGGAACGCCTCCCCGCGCTCCAACGACGGTAAGCAGTCCACGTACGAGCTCTCCTGCATCGGCACGCCGATGGCTCGTCCGAAGGAACCGTTGGAAATCCTCCGTACGATCCACAGTTTTGACCCGTGCTTGGCCTGTGCTACGCACGTCTATGATCCTGAAGGTGAAGAACTTTGCACGGTTAAAGTTCGTTAATTAGGAGGGACTCAAGATGCGTATTGATCCCATCACCTATGAAGTCGACACGTCGTACGGCGACAAGCCCATCTACGTGTGGGAAGCCCCGATCCGCGTGTGGCACTGGCTCATGGTGATCGCCATGGTGGCACTCATCGGCTCCGGTTATTTAATCGGTCAGCCGCCGGTGGCCAACCTTGGGGATACCTGGTCGACGTACACGTTCGGGAACATCCGTTTGGTTCACTTCGTCGCTGGGATGATCTTTGCGGTGTTGTTCGTCTATCGCCTCTATTGGGCGGTTGTCGGCAACCGTTATGCCCGCCAGATCTTCTTGCCGCCGTTATGGAGCCTTCGTTGGTGGAAGGGCGTAATTGCCCAGGCCATGTACTACGTCTTCATGCGTAAGAGTGCTCCGGAATATGCCGGTCACAATCCGCTTGCGCAGTTGGCGATGTTCTCGATGTTCGTGCTCGGTAGCTTTGTCATCATCTTCACGGGCTTTGCGTTATACGCTCAGCAGTGGGGGTGGGGCACGGGTTGGATGCCGTACTTCAGCTGGGTCATCGAAATGTTCGGTGACGTGCAGTCTGTCCGTACGATCCACCACGCCTTCATGTACGTCTTCGTCATGTTCTCCATGGCTCATATCTACATGAGCTTCCGTGAGGACGCGATGGGCGGTGCTACGACGCTCTCGTCGATGAGCTCTGGCTTACGTATGTTCAAGGAAGACCACTCTGGTCACGCCGGGCACTAAGCCTTAGCCACAGGAAAAGGTTAGTGTTCAATTGAGCACTAACCCGCTTCAAAAGGGACGAATCTGATTTTTCAGGTTCGTCCTTTTTTTTGCGTCTATGGAGCGCAAAATCCTCTTTTCTTGATTGCCCTTTTCACCACAGGCTTCCCGTTATGGCGTGATGGGAATAACGCTTTTTCCCTTTGTTTTCAACTTTGGCGTATCATCGGGAAACGTTCTACATCGTCCTTTCTAAGCCTGTCTAGTTCTTTTGACTAATCCCTGTGGGCGACAAGACCTCGCACCGATGAAGGATGTATTCCGAGAAGAGGCGGGCTATAGTAGAGGCTAGAGAAAACCCGAAGGCAAAGGCCGTTGGGTGCATTACAGGGTCGCCCAGGGGAAACACCCCCGTTGGGTGGCGCTTCACTACTTTTTTCCGTGGGTTGGTCGACCCCCATCTTTGACCAGCCACACTAGGAGGCTTAATCAGCATGATCGGTTTAGATGACGAAACGACGGACGTCTTGGTCCTCGGGATCGGCAATATTTTGTGGGCTGACGAAGGGTTCGGTCCGCGTGCTGTGGAGGCATTCCACCGTGAATACCAGCCGCGTGACGGCGTGCATGTGGCCGACGGTGGCACCTTAGGGCTCTACCTTACCAACTTGATCACGGCCACGAAGAAATTGATCGTGGTGGACTGCGTGGACTTTAAGGAGGCGCCAGGCTTCATGAAGGTCATTCGCGGGGAAGAACTCCAAGTGTGGTCTTCGACCAAGATTAGCCCGCATCAAAATGGCTTTAACGATATGTTGGCGACGGCCATGCTGCTCGGCCACGAACTCGAAAAGATCACCGTCGTCGGGGTCCAGCCCAACGTGTTGGATGACTACGGTGGTGGTTTGACGCCCCTCTTAGAAGAATGCCTCCCGAAGGCTGTGGAATTGGTCGCCCAAGAATTGGCTGACTGGGGGTTCCCGGTCACCAAGCGTGCGCCTGGCGAAGTCGTTGAACCCTTGATGGCCGAATGCGTGGAAGTGGATCGCTACGTGAGTGAGCGTCCCAGCCAAGACGTGGCGTGCCGCGATGGTGATGAGCGCTTTATGACGCGTGCCGCGGGTGAAGCCGTGGTGGATCCTGACGTCCCCTCGATGCGCAGCTAAGGAAGGCTCAATTATGTGTGTAGCAATTCCTTGGACTGTCGTGAGTCAAGAGGGCATTTTGGCTGACGTTGAGCGCGGTAATCAGACGCGCCGCGTGGACGTGAGCTTAATCGGGACGGTGAGCCCAGGCGACATCGTTCTGGTTTTCCGCGATCAGGCCCTTCGTACGGCCGACGTCGAAGAAGCCCGTCAGATTAATTTAGCGGTGGAATCCTTAGCGAAAGTCTTAGAAGGCACCGCCACGGAAGCGGATATTGAAGTGGGGCTCGACGGTTTGAGTTCGGGCGAACCCACGCTCCCGCCGCACCTCCAAGCCCTTGTGGGTAAGAAAACCGTTTAAAGGACCAACGCGAAATGGGTAAGTTTGACATTGTAAAAATTAACTTCGAAGAGCATCCCCTTTACCGTCGCATGATGGACGAGGAAGGGTTTGAGCTCTTGGATGACACGGGCTTTGACGCCATGCTCGCCGAAGAAGGCTTAAAGATGGTGGTGATTGCGGACGATCCCAATCGCATGAAAGAAAGCCTCGATATCGTGGTGATTGCACCCGAATTAAAGAAGATGATTCTCTCGGTGCTCGCCAAGCAGTACTTAGTGCACCCCATGAAGGCACGTGCCTTAGCGGGTCGCTTTGGCGTGCGTAAGATGCCGAGCGTTGCGTTTTTCCGCGGTGACATGTTCTTAGGGGCCGCTGAAGGGTTACTCAATTGGCAAGACTATGCCGTGCAGATCATGGACATTATCAAGCGCACGGAAAGCCCCAAGCGTACGATCTCGATCATGGCCAAGGGCGCTGATGAGTCGAGTGGTTGCTCCCACTAAGCCAGCTTTCAGAAAGAACATCGGGTCAAGACGACCCACACCCAATACTTGTAGGACATAAAACATGGCCAACTATGAAACGGGGTTAATGAACCCTTGGAACCACGTCCCGAAACTCGATCGTGAAACGGAAAAAGCCGCCGCACGTGCCACCTTGGAGTGGTTGCGTGAAATGGATGTCAAGCTCGCTCAAGCCATGAGCACGGGCAGTGAAGACGACTTGGAAAACCTCCATGAAGTCTATGAATTCTCCCGCTTTAAAGAAGAGTGGCTTCCCTTTATCATCCCGGCCGTAGGTCGCGGTGACGTGCAGATTGAAATGCACGACGGCTTAGTGAAGATTGAAGAAACGGGGATCCCGGCCCTTTGGCGTATGCAGATGGGGAAAAGCGACTGCTTTGTGCTCTCGCGCTTGCCCTTGTGCGTTCGTCATGAAGCCTTAAAGGGTGAAGCGGAAATCGGGAAGTTAGTAAACGAAAGCTCCGACATCTTTGCCGCTCCCGCTATCGTCGAAGAACTCCGTGAAGCCTTAAAGAGCGTCGACTTTGAGCGTTTACCGCAGGATCCCGCCTACATGGTGGAATTAAACCGTCAGCCGTTGAGCCCGGGCGACGCCCGTGCGTTGCTCTCCACTTTGGGGCGTGGCGAAATTGAAGTCCGTATTGCGGGCTTTGCGGATTCGAAATTGTTCCGCACCCGTATTAAGGGCGTGTGGCACTCCAAGATTTTGAATAACGCCGGCAAAGAACTCTTAGACGCCTACGTTTGCGCCATGGTGCCCCCGGAAGTGACGGCTCCCTTTGAAAGCTTTGCCGATGCGCGTGTGAAGATTGGGGAAACCATCGAATGGATCACCAAGGACTTGGAAGACAAGAAAGAAACCACGGTGATTGCCGACGACGTCATGGACTATGCCAAGAAGTTGATGGAGGGGATTTAAATGACCCAGAACGATTCGTCTATGTTGGTCTCGGGCATGGATGTGCAAGACCGTTTGGATGAACTCCAACGTCAGCGAATCGATGCCGACACCCGCATGCAATGCAAAGTCTGCTGGTATGTCTACGACCCCGCAGAAGGCTGCCCGGAGTGGTTAGCCGAGCCCGGAACGTCCTTTTTAGACTTACCGGAAGAATTCTGTTGCCCTGACTGCGGTCATCCGAAGACGGCCTTTTTGCCCGCTGATGATGACATTGGTTAATGCCTAGCCTTTGGCTAAATGAAACCCCGTTTGCTCGAAGCAGGCGGGGTTTTTCGCATCTTAGCCGTCTACGGATACTAAGATTTTGTCTATTGAATTTTGTGTTTCAATTTCCTTTTGTAATTTTGTTTGCAAGGGTTCTCCCTTAAATCCCGCGCCTATTTAAGGATTAGCCCTAGGCCGTTGAGGGTTTCTTCCCTCCCATGGTTGGGGGAGGGGTAAAAAACCGACCGATTGGTTTGTTTCATACTGACTTTGTCTTAGGGGATAGACCCATAGTCCCCTATGTATGAGGAAATTTCCCAAAGAAGAGGACCTGTATGTTTGCAAAGAAACTCTTAGCTGCAACCTTAATTGCTGGCTTAGCCTGTGGCTCGGCCTTCTCCGCGACCGTTTCCGAAGGGACTGGCGTTGGTAAGCATGGCGACATCACCGTGAAGGTGACGTTGGATAACGACAAGCTTCAGAAGATTGAAATCGTGAAGCAGCATGAAAACCCCGTGTTAGCGGAAAAGGTTTTCACTGACCTCAAGGATGAAGTCATTGCTCGCAACTCCACCGACGTGGATGCCATCTCTGGCGCGACCTTCTCCTCCAAGGGCTTTTTAGATGCTGTGAATGATGCCGTGGCCAAAGCTGGCGTCAAGCTCGTGAAGGCTGACAAGAAGCTCATCAAGAAGGTTGAAAAGGCCCTTCCCTTAGTGAACAACTACGACGTCGTTGTGGTGGGCGCGGGTGGCGCAGGTTTCTCTGCTGCGATCGAAGCCAAGATGCACGGTGCTAACGTGGTGCTCTTAGAAAAGATGCCGACGGTTGGGGGTAACTCTCTTATCTCCGGCGCTGAAATGAACGTGGCCAAGAACTGGGTTCAGCCCAAGCTCGGCATCAACGATGACTCCCCTGAACTCCACGCCAAGGACACCTTCAAGGGTGGCGACGGCAAGGGTGATATGGACGTCATCAACGTCATGACCCATAAGGCTTTAGACGCCGCCAAGTGGTGCCGTGACGAATTGGGTGTGAAGTTTGAAGACGACAATCTCTTCTTCTTTGGCGGTCACTCCCGCAAGCGTGCTTTGATTCCGGAAGGTCATACGGGTACGGAATTCATCAAGAAGTTTAGCGCTAAGGCTGAAAAGCTCGGGATCCCCGTGATCACCGAAATGAAGGCTGAAGAGCTCATCATGAAAAATGGCCGTGTCGTCGGCGTTAAGGCTTCGAGCCACGGTGTGGAATACACCTTTAACGCCAAAAACGGTGTGATTCTCGCTACGGGCGGCTTCGGTGCGAACCCGGAAATGGTGAAGCGCTACAACCCGAAGATTGACGAACGCTTCAAGACGACGGATGCCCCGGGCACCACCGGTGAAGCCCTCTACATGGCTGAACGCGCTGGCGCTCAGTTGGTCAACATGGGCTACATCCAGACCTATCCGATCTGTGACCCGATCTCGGGCGTGATTGAATTGATCGCTGACGCTCGCTTTGACGGCGCTGTGATGCTCAACCAAGACGGTAAGCGTTTCGTGGAAGAACTCGGTCGTCGTGACGTCTTGAGTCATGCGATTCTTGATCAGCCGGGCGGCTACTGCTGGGTGCTCTGGAACGACAAGATCGGTAACATCTCCAATACCGTCAAGGAACACCAGACCGAATACGAAGCCTTTACGAAGCAGGGCATCATGACCCACTGTAAGGACTTGAAGTGCATTGCCGACTTCACGAAGATGCCCTTGGGTCAGTTAAAGGCCACGGTGGATCGCGTCAGCTCCATGACGGGTAAGGGCAATGACAAGGACTTCCATCACCGTGCCGGTCTCGTGGACTTGAGCCAGGGTGACTACTACGTCATCAAGGCCGTTCCCTCGACCCACCACACGATGGGTGGCGTTCGTATCAACGCCAAGGGTGAAGTCTTGACGGCTGACGGCAAGGTTGTGCCGGGCTTGTGGGCTGCCGGTGAAGTCACGGGTGTGACGCACGGTACGAACCGCTTGGGTGGTAACGCCTACACCGACATCATCGTCTTTGGTCGCTTAACGGGTGAAGCTGCCGCGAAGGCTAAGTAATCCTGGAATTAAAGAGGGAGACCGCGTCTCTCTCTCTTTAACCCAAAAACGACTATTAACGGTCTAGAAGTGGGTCAGCTTTTGACCGCGCCTCTAGGCCGTTTTTCATTGGCTTGCCAGTCGAAATGCGATACTCGCGATTCGGGTGTTGAGCGCTTCCCTTGTAGAGACGCATTTCTACCCTTTGAAAAGGCTTCCACGCTCAACTCCACTCTCCAAAAGAAAAGGAATACACCATGCCAACCTCGACCCTCAAAACAGAAAAGGCCCGTCAAACCCGTGCCCATTTCATCCATGTGGCGCGAAGCCTCATTGTGGAAGAGGGGATTGAAGCGTTGAGCATGGATCGATTGGCCGCTCGAGCCGGCTACTCGAAAGGGGCGTGCATGTACCATTTCAAGAGTAAGTCCATGCTCAAAGACGCCTTGATGGCGGACTATGCCCAGCACTTATCGAGCCAATTGGCTGCGCACCGTGCGCAATACATTGAAACGCCCGACAACGCCCCCTATGTGCTTCTTCACGCCTACATTGATTGGTATGAGGGGTTTGAGCAAACGCACGACGGGTGGGCACGTTTAGGGGTGGCGCTCTTGAGCTTGAGCGGTCATGAACCCGAGCGCCTCGAGCCCATTCGTGCGTGGTACGAAGCACTCTATGACGAGGTGGAAACCTTCCCAGCGTCCATTCGCCATACGGTGCTGGTGGCGATTTTGGCACTTGAAGGGCTTTTCTTTAGCGCTAAATTCCACATGGCCTTAAAAGGCAGTATTCGTGATGAGGCGCTTTCCACGTTACGCACCATTGCTGCCCAAGGAAACGTCAAGCGTCGCGACAACCCTCCGTCGATTTCTCGCGCGCTCTAAATTCTTTAACGTATGGGTTAGGACACTTAAAATGCCCCCTGTTTAGGGGAGGGATTGGGGAGGAGGCGCCCCCCTTCGTCGCCTAGGTTTGTTACACTTAAAACACTAGCCAACCTTAGTGAGCGCCTTTGTTTTCTGACCCACTATAAATCCCTATCGGGGTGTTGGGTTATTGGAAAAAATGGGGACCGCTCTTTGAGCCAATGGTCGGTGCCTGAGCACCCCCATCCTCACGCTAAGGCTGGACTTTTCTTTTTCAACCCAGGTGGGACTCAGCCACCTGACGAGAGGAGCGCTATGCGAGCGACAAGCCACACGGGGAATCCCCCGAAAATCTGTTTCGATACGGAATCGACCGGTTTGGATACCGCCAACGATCGCGTGGTCGAAATCGGTTGTGTTCGGCTCGACGGTCGCATCATTACGCTCAATCCCGAAGATCGCTTTCAGGTCTATATCAACCCTGGGTTTGATATGGATGACGAAGTCATCGCGATTCACCACATCACCAACGAATTTCTAGAAGATAAGCCCCCCTTTGAAGCGGTTGTCGACGACTTCCTTGCCTTCATTTCGGGTGCCGAATTGATGGCGCATAACGCCAAATTCGACGTGGGGATTATCAATGCGGAATTAGCCCGTTTAGGCAAAGGCCGCTTAGAAGACTACGTGGCCAAGATCACGGACACCATGGACATTGCTCGCAAGGTCTTCCCAGGTCGTCACGTGACGATGGATAACCTCTGTGCGATTCTCCATATTGATTTGGAAGAACGTAAGGAAAAGGGTCACGGGGCGTTGTTGGACGCGGAATTGCTCGCTCAGGTCTATGTGGATATGACCCGTGGGCAAAACCAGATTGCACTTGAAAGCGGGATTGACCCCTTGCGCTGGGGCGGGATGCCGGAGGATCTCCCCGTCATCAAGGCGACCAGTGAGGAACTCGCCGAGCACGAACGTATCCTCGGCATCGTGGAAAAGAAATGCAAAAGTACGTGTGATTGGACACGACGCCTTAAGGGTGAAATTGGCTTTGATGCTGAACCCAAAACCGACGCTTAACGTTTGATTTTTCTTCTAAGGACGGGCTCACATGTCTACCCCTTTAATTGTTATTAGCTCTCGCACTGGGAACACCCTTCGTGTCGGTGAGGCCATTAGTGAAGCGTTGCCGGGCAGCGTGGTGGCTACCCCCCAAACCTTGCCCGAGGATTTGAGTGACTTTAATCCCGTGCTCTTAGGCTTTTGGTGTGACCGCTGGGACGTGCCCGAAGAAATGGTGGACGTGGCGTTGCGCCTCAAAAACAAAAAGATCGGGTGCTTTGCGACGTTAGGCTCCGACCCCAATGACCCCAAGAGCCAAGACTGGATCCGAAAGGCCAGTGAACGCTTGGTGCGCATTGGTAAAGGCAATGAACTCGTGCAAACGTTCTTGTGCCAAGGGCGCATCTCCCCTGAAGTCATGGAAACGCTCACGATGATGATGGGCGGAAAGCTCTCCGACCGAGCGCTCGCCAACCATGAAAAGGCAAAAGCTCACCCGGACAAAAACGACTTAACGGAGGCCGCGGATATCTTTCGTAGTGCCTTTGGAATGAATTGGTAATTGATTAAACACACGTCTCGACAAGTAAAGGAAAAGATCGATATGGAACCCACGACGAATACTCCGAAACGCCGCGGTCGTACCCCTAAAGTGGCTCGCTCCAAGCGCGTCACCATTCGCTCTGCCCGCGAGTTAGGGGCTTTAGTCCGTTTGGCCCGTTTGCGTTTAGATATGACCCAAACCGAAGCGGCGATTTGCTGTGGGGTGGGTCGACGCTTCTACATTGAATTGGAAAATGGGAAAACGACGTTGCAGCTCGATAAAGTCTTAACCGTGTTGGACGCGTTAGGGCTCAATTTGGCGTTGGGTGGTCCGGCCGCTGCCTTTACCGTGGAAGAACTCTCCACCGCGTGCTTGAAGCGTGAACCGGGTGAGCCCGAACACGTCTGGGAAGCCGAAATGAGTAAGAGCGTTGAAAAGCCCTTTAAGGTGGTGAAGGAAACGAAACCCCGTCGCGGTCGTAAGAATGGGCAGATGGAAAAGAAGTATGCCCATGAAGTCAATGCTGTGAAGGTAGAAACGGTGGAAGTGGTAAAGCCCAAGGCTTAAACGCTTTAACCCAAAAGCGAGAAGTGAGGGGACTCTAAGACCCCGAGCTTTTTGAGAAGGCGCTAGATTTTGGAAGTTCCTCCAAAGATGGCGCCTTTATCTATTTTTCTTTCCTGAAACACCCCGATACGCTCTGAAACAGTGCGTCATAGGTGGGCTTCGTATACTTATTGACAAGCGTTGTTTGCCGTTCTCCTAGGCAAAGCAGGGACAGGGCGTTAGGGTGATGAACTCTAGCGCCCTGTTTTTGCCTGGAAAAAGATTAGGGAGCAATCGCGCTTACGCTTTGAGACAGCTTGAAACAGACCGTCATGGGGTGAGGGCACTACACTACGCCTCATAGCCATCTCCTTTAGTGGTTAACGGGGGTCAGCGTCAGGGGTACGTTGATCCCCGTTTTGTTGTGAGAGATGTGCGATGGAAATGTTTACGCCTTGAAACCCTTGGATACACCCCGAAGGGTTATAGTGAAATCGTTCCATGATATCTCCTTCTAGGGGTGAGCTCGAGGGGCTTCGCTTGTGATCGCGCACGAGAGAAGCCCCTCATTTTCTTCTCAAGAAAAGAGGGGCCTCTGAAGGGTGGATGAAGTGGGGTTCTTTAACGCGTAAAGAAGAGCTGCCCCATCACGGCCAAGTCGTTGGGGTCGGCCTCTTGCGCGAGCGCTTCGTCTTCCCAATGACGGAACGTAAATTGCATCTCGTCTAAGAGCGTTTTCGCGGCCTTCACGGTTAAACCAAAGTAGGGCGCCCAACTCATCAAGTCGTTAACGTCACGGATGCGTGTGCGTCCCTCCATGGTGAGCGGCGTCGTAGACGGTACCGAGTCAGGGCTTTGCCAATCCAAGGCGTGAGCGGGGCTTAAACGCCATCCTAAGGGGGTGCGCTCAAACTGCCACCGGTCAGGGCTGTCCACCCCTGGGCTTACCCAGTGCGTATAGAGAAGGCGCTTAAACATGAGTTTTAAGTCTTCTCGAGGGCTTGCCCCCTCACGGTTGAGAATATCTGCCATCGCCAAATACGTTAACGCCTGAGGGCGTCCAGACGGGGTGAGGGCACGGTGCGCGAGGGTCGACGCTGAGAGCACAAGCAAGGGCTGATCTGCGTCGTTTCGATCTAAGCGCGTTGCCACACTCACCGCTTCCCCTTGTGCGTAGAGGCGCTCTAATTGCACCGTAGGGATGCCACAGCTTTTCGCCATTGTAAGCGCAAAGCCTTTCCAAAAGGGGGTGTCGACGACGTCACCAGCCCCTCGCACGCGAAGGATCACAGAGCGCCCATCTTTAAGGATTAAGGGGTTTAATCGGCGCCCCGGCAACCCACACGTTTTCGCTAAAAGACTTAACGCCTTGTGTTCAATTTTGCCTCGTTCAAAACGCTGCCAAGCATGGAGCAATCGTTCCAAATCATTGAGTCGAACCAAGCCCCCTAGTAGGTGACGAGGTTCTTCTGTTAAATCGGCAGATTTTAAGGCGTCTGGCACTGTGCCGGTCGGGGTGAGGGCGATGGCACCAAATGCGCGCGGCAAACTCGTCGCGAGTACGGAACGCTTTTCCACGTCACTTGCGCCTTCTGGCCACTGAGGCTTAACAGCTGACTCGATCAACTCTAGCGCCGTGTTATTGACTTCCCGATCTAAAAGGAATTGAAAGTTCGACAACCCCGTCTGCGGACGTTGGATGTCGGGAACTAGGGGGAGGTCGTGACCCAGAGAGAACCCATCCGTCAACCAGCTCGTTGCGTATTGGAACTTCGGAAGGAAGAGGGGGTTTCTAAAAGAATGAGTTCCTGAGCTCGACTCTTTTGAAAACGGGAAGGCGAGGCGTCCAATGAGTTGAGGATGCACCCCATCCATTGCCCACACATCATAGTAACGATCATGAACGGTGCTCATAAGCGTGCTCAACCACGTTAACGTTTAACCGGACGCGCGCGCTGCGGAAGGCGTCGCTCTTCGAGAATTAGACCGGCTCGATCTTGCGTAGGATCAGCCGTTAAAGACCAGGGCGACGAGAAGCCTAAAGCATGTAATACCGCCGTGTAATTCCCGATCGCCACCCCGCAATCCCCGTTCTCAATCTTGGAGAGGGTGTTGGGCGAGACACCGGCACGTTCCGCGATCACGGCCTGAGGCAGACGACGACGGAGTCGTGCCGTACGAATGTGTTGTCCAAGCTGCTGGACGCTTTCTTCGACATGAATAGAGGCTCGCATAATACGCAATATCCTGTGAATAAGAGTGGATAGTTCACATCTTTATTTAAATTAATGATTCCTTCCTCAGAAAGCGAAAAAGTTAAGCTTTTGGGAAGGATCTTCATGCAAAGAGTGAGTCAGAGCAGCGTCTAAAACCTCTCACTATTCGCATTATTCTGAGTACTATTCTATTCTAATCATCATTTTAATGTGAGTTAAGAAGTCTAAAAAATCGATAACAAAGGGTAAACCCTGACCTCTATTTTGAACGGCTGCTCGAGCCTGATTGTCTTCGATCTGATCTGGCGTGACAATCTTCCCTCCCCTCTTGAAGAAGGGCTCGGGTTTTTCGTTCTTTTTATCGGGTTAACCCGTATATGAAGAGGAGTGCGCGATATCAATATTGTGATCGAGTGGCGGCATAAATTAATTACTGAGAAGTAATAAATACTGTTGCTCTATTCTTCTCTTGAGCATGACTAGAGTGAATGCCTCGGCCTCTCTTTTCGAAGACCGCTTGGGGTGAACTTGTTATCTATTCGGAAGGGTTTGGGTGGATTCATTTTTGTCTGACGTCGTGATGCGTGCGCTCACAAGAAATCGTATCGATGAGGGATTTTGATCAACCAAAGAGAATCTGATTTGGGTGAACGATTCGCCTTCGAGTAGCTGATTTATTCCTAATAAATAAAGAAGGCTTAAAGGAGTGAAAGAAGGAACGGATGACGTAATGACGTCTTCTCCGAATCGTGTTTAGACGACTAAAGCGTGAAAGGATGAGTCGTCGGCGAGTGCCTTTAGGATGGTGACCTTTAGGAGAGTCTTTCAATTAATTAATTGAAAGGAATCAGTCTGAACTTCGGAGAGCTGATCGATGACGGCAATGATGTGGGGATGAGGTCGTCAAGCTGAACGCGTGTATGGTTCAATGCCAGGGACATTGTTGAGGGGTGGGGATAGGGGTGATCGTGACAAAAAATGAAGTCAAAACATGAGGCACTATGTTGATGTCGAATAAGTGACTGAATTGCCTTGTGTCTTTGAGAGATTTTTGTCTGTTTGAGGGCGTTTGTGTTTGGGTTTTAAAAAGGTCCCGAAAGGATAGTTTTGTTTCAATGAGGATTGAGCTTCATAACCAGCTCTCCAAGACGAATCGTGTGCCTTGGAGAGCTGGTTAGATAACGGTCTTCTTGAAGATCGTTTATTGGTTTTGCGAGGTCTTCATTGAGTCCGCTTTGCGTTTAAACGCTTCAACGGGGGAATCGTATCCAATACCAAAGCCAAAACTGCGCTTGGCCAATCCTGCAGCGCCGACTTCTTCCTCTAAGTAAGCATCATGAGTGGACTGAATGGCATCGACCTTCTTGTTAAGGTTGTTTTCCGCGGGCTTCTTATCCGGGAACGACAAGGTATGTGATGCATCAGTCCATGCTTCAACAAATGGTGCTCGTTGCTCATGACCTTTTGCGATAGCTTCTCGATTTTGAATGTGCTCCGTTGTCAATGATCGTTGATCAAATCTTGGAGGTTGAGGCTGAGCATTACCAGGGCCACTCATCACGGGTTTTGCTTGCAACTGATTTGCCAACTGCTGGGCGGCGACAGGGTTCTGGTTTAGTGCCTCCAACGCATCTAATGCACTACCGTGGTAAACCGCTGTTGTGGTTGCCAAAATCCCAGCATGATCGATGTAACTCGCGCCAAAGCCCGCTTCTTGATTATGAGTGTGATTCTGCGCCTTGGTTTGATTCTGTCCCCGTGCCCACGAAGATTGGTTCCCAACCGACTTCGTCTTATTCAAGGAGGCGACTTGTCCGGTGGTTTCTTGTGAGGACACACCTTGGGACGTATTCTCAGATCGTGCTTTTTGAGCACTTGTTAAGTTGGTAGTGCTGTTGTTTTGGCCAATGTTTTCACTTGAGCCTACACGCTCAACTACCTGATCTACTCTTTGCACTCCAGATTGCACGGAAAGCCCGCCTTCAAATCCTGCACTCACTGGTAAGGCAGATTGTTGTGAGGTCGTTGTTGGACGATTTTTCACATTGCCTGCTAACCCCATAATGGCGCTACTCAACGGGATGTTTCCAACCTCATTACCCACGTTAGTCAAAAGACTGCTCGAAGTGCTGTCATTGTTTAATGCGCCCACGCTTTCTGGATTCGATGCAGAACGATTCGTAACGTCACCCATGTTCTCTGCTACTGACCGGAGTAATGAGCCCTTGGCGCCAGCACGCGACTGCCATGTCATCGTTTCTGAAGACTGACCGGATCCTTCGATGTTCAAACCATGCGCATACTGTAGACCCGTATAGTGGTTCTCTGCGTTGTCACGGCGATTGGCCATTTGTTGGCTATCACTCGTCGTACTGTCACGCTTTGTTGACAAGCCGTCGCTGTGAGTTTCTAGATAAGCGGATGCCAAACCTTCTGTTTCGTTTTTATTAATCGCAAAACTTTGGCTTTGCAAAAGCCCTTGCGATTGCGTTCCGCTTTCACCCTGTCGCCATTGACCAGAGCTTGCAACGCCGATATCTGCTTGTGCTACGCGAAGGGACGTCACACGACCAGTGTCATCAGTGGTGAACTGCCCAGTAGGTACGCTTGTCGTGTGAGCGGTATCACTGACAAAGCCAGTGCTCAAATCGTATTTATTACCCGATACGTTGTTCAGGTTGGCATTCCCGTATGCGCTATTGCCAACGGAGACATTACCCATGGCTAATGTTGCGCTCTGCGCACGAGCAGCACCCTCAGCAGGAGTTAAGACGTTATTTACGAGACTCGTCGCTGCCATGTCGCTCCCCTTAGCTAAGGCATAAGCCAGTATTGGGACCGCCCACATTAATGAACCAGCCATTGCTTGGGATGAAGCCCCCATTTCACGAATTAAATCAGCGGACGACAGCGTGACTCCACCGTAAGCGTCAATCAAACGATTGATTGGCTCGCTATCAACGTGCACAGTGAGGTAATTCACTAAGGCTGAGATGGGAGCCCATAGCGATACAGACAACAATAGCGTTACCCAACTCCTGAATATGGTGAGGCTCTTCGTTCCCATTGCAATCACCATGATGAAGACAATTGGATAGGTGCCCAAAATAATGAATTCCAATAGATTTCGTATCTTGGGTAAGGCAGATTCCGCCATCAAGGAAAGGGTGCGGTAGTTGATTTCACTGGCTAGATTCCCTTGGGCCTTCGAAAGCGCAATTGCCATCGACATTGCGCTTCCTGATTGGTTGTCGTGAGCAATCGACTGCGTTGCCTTAGGAATGGCATTTAAGAGGAGGGCATGTTTAAGTGAGAATGATAAGTCTTGCGACATGCCTAAAAAGACAGCCTCTGCACCAGGGATTGCTTTCTTCAGCTCAGCATTTAAGTATCCATCAGCAGGCACATTGAGTTTGGCTGAGAGAATCTTTTCTAAGTTGGGAAGTTCTTTCGTTTCAACCAATTCCTTTAAATGATTTGCAGCTTCGGAACAGGTTAAAACTTTGTTCTCGATCACCGTACGGCGTGCTGGATTAACCCAATTCGGACTTAAGATCAAACGCCAAAGGTCAGGGGTGGTTTGAGCTTGATAACGCTTGTTGGGGTCATCGATCATTTCAGGCAAAATGCACTGCGTCGCAAAGTGCTCAATCCCTTCCTTAATTTCTGGAGAGATCGCTGAAGTGCTGTAGATGGCATCCAAAGCTCGTTGCGGAAAGGCTAACCCGAAGCGACTGAATTGCATTGCGTCTACGTCTTGGAAAGCCGATTCAAAACGACTAGTTAACCACCACGAGAGTTTACTCATGGCGCTTGCCGGGAAGCCCAAGCCAATTGGGACACCTGTGACGACACGTACATGATGGCTATGAACATCCAAAATTTGAAGATTGACTTTAGGGATGAACAAAATCATAAAGATGCAAAAAGTCGTCATTGACCACGTAATGGCATCGTTTCCACGAGAACGTAAGGCTGCCCCTAAAAGCACTGCAATGAAGCCAAATAGCACTGCTATCGTGAGTATTTGGCGATAGTCCCCCGTCGCCGTCATAGACGCGATTGCGGTGAAGAGCTCACTCAAGGATTGCCCATTCCAATAGGCGTAAAAATCTAATGTTGGTGTACTCATCTCAATTACTGCCCTGATAAGTGATTCAACAACTCAACGGCTGGAACGCCTCGTACTTGTTTGGCAAGCTGTTCCCAGGACTGTGCAATTAAATTGACACGACTAAGTTGGGCCCCCAGTTCAGATTGCCGGCTACGCAAGCCCGCTTTAATGATTTCGATGCGAGCTTCTAATATCTGTGCATGTCGCTCAGTTTGCACGTTAACGTGTCGAGAAGAACTCCCCATCACAACGGTGGAGATGTTCTCTGTCATCGCCTCTAAAACAGCCAAAATGACTTCGTAAGCGGCCGCCTCTGAGTACGCTAAAAAGTACTGTCCAGAGAATGCCTCCATACGTGAGGACGCTCCAATTTCAGCCAGTTGCAATAGCGGCATTGGCGAGATGTTTTCCAATAACGCGAGTGTTTCTGGTTTCACCAGATTGGGATTGCGCTCCAAAATCGACGTGCGATAAGCCACTAAGGCGTCATAGATTTTGCGGGTTAAATTGATGTCTTCTTGCTTAACTTTTCGAACGGTTAAGCACTTCTCGTATTCATCACAGGCATAACGCTCAATGGTGGCCTTCTTTTGGTAAATGTCAGTAGTGAGAAGGGCATCTAAGATAGGTAATGGTGGGAGAGGTACTTCTTCAATAGAAGCATCTTCCCCATGACCGTATTGTCGATAAATGACGGTGCCCACCAGCGACATCAAAATTTCACGATCGTTGTCGGTTAATGGGGTAGAACTCTTTACCCCTTTTAATAACGACCATGTCAGATTAAGTTCTGTCGCTTCAACGATATGACCAGCTTGATTACGCTTGGTTGGAACGCTTGAGATAACACGACCACCATCGATCGCAGTGAGTCGCTTTGCTTCGGCCTGATCTTCCGCTTGTCCTGAGGCGCGCAAATGATTTTGAGCGCGATGTGACATTGTTGTTAGCCAGGCTTTCGCACCGGTTTGATCCAAAATCGCTTCGCTTGCTTGGCAACTGTCCCCTAGGTTTTCTGAGAGATGCATCAACATGTCTCGGAATTGAGCAACTTGTTCATTTAAGTCGGGTGCCATTGTTTGTAGGGCAATGCTAAAGGCTAGCCCAGGCATGGCAGTACCAATGGAACGAACGAAACTTACGAACTCTTCTTTACTCGGAATTGAGAAAGCTCCAAGGAAGAGGTCAATCCCGCCACATCCAGCCTTTAAATGGGGTGCTTGGATCGAGTAGGGGGTAAAGGTTTTGCGGGGCACTTTCATCAAGAAAGAGCCACCAGTTAATGTGCCACTGGTCCCTGAGGTGTAAAGCCCCGCAGGCGTGTTATGCGTCATGGCGCCAGCACGGTTATAGAACTTTTCGATATAACCTTCTCCATGAGACGAGCAACTAAAGAGGCCAACCATTAAAAGGAAAATGACTTTCTTCATGATGCTCATAACTCCGACAATTGATTTAAGTATTGATGGCGTGATTGATACCCCAGACCACAGAGCCCTGACGGACACTCAGTTGATGTTTTGTGGGTGGTTTGAGGAACAACCGCTTTCGGAGCTGGGGAGCTTTGCTTGGCGTCCTCAGGCTTCATAACTTCCCAAGCTTTCGGCTTGTAATTTGCCTTGGGATCCATGATCTCTTCAAAGAAGGCCAACATACGTTGCTCTAACGTGCTTGCAGCACAGGGGGTGTAAGTCAACACAGAGTGCCCTCGTTGTGATTGACGCCAGGCTAAATAATCCACGAGGCGATCTTCCGCTTTTTCGTGCGGAATGAAGATCACAGCTGGAGTGATGTGCCCCGCTAGTGCTTTAGCAATGTTTTTCCGATCGACGTTCACTGAGTCGAAGACTTCCTTGTCTTTGAAACGCTGTTGCATGTGTTTCAAAAGCATGGGATCGACTGACGTCCCAGACAAAATGAGTTGGGTACGGACGCCAAAGGTGCTCTTTATTAATTTGAAGAGCTGAACGAACGAAGGGAAGCTCATTGCCTTCGGGTCCGTGACTAAGATGAGCTCCATCTGTGGGAGAAGCCAACGCAAAAAACGTTCCTGGGCCAAGGCGACCTGACTTTTTTCATGTTGAATAGCAAAAGCGCTCGTAGGGTGTTTAACGCTCCAATCGTATTCAGGAGCATCCACTCTGGAGAGGTTCCAAGCATCGGTGTAACGATGAGCGAGCCCAAGCATATAGGCATCAATTTCACGGACGGCTTTTAGGTTCTCTGCCGAAGGAACCATGATGGCGCGCTCGAGACGTTTGACGCGTTCAGCCTTAAGAGCACTGACGGTTTTAATGGAAGACAAGTCTGTAATCGCTACGGGGGGCTCCTCTTTGTTTGGGGTTAGAGAAGTTGCTGCCGGGGCGCTCATGACCTTCTTCGTTTCCTGCTCTTTACGGGTAGGCGTTTTAACGGTTTCCGGTGGAGCAACTTTCTCACCCTTTCTTTGAGGGGGCTGCTCGATGTTGTAATACAAGAAGGGACGATCAGGATCTAACCAGGCAGAGTCGTCCCACCAATTCGTTTCATTGGCATAAGTCATGGACAAACTTCCCATTAGACCTAAGACATAAAGGGTTTCTTTAAGAATCATGGTTGGGCTCCCACAATGCTTGGGCGATCTAACGGAGCTCTACGAGAAAGTTCTCCTCGAATCATTTTTTCGATTCGTTCCATCGCTCTGGCCTCGATGTTTTGAATGGATTCCGTTGAACTGGTTTTGATGTTCTCAACGATGTCGTTAATAAATTCCGTAAAGTCGATGCTTTGGAAATCCAATAAGCTCAACTCTTGATAAGAGAAGCCTTTTGGATTGATGTCATCAACCGTTCCAATGGGTTTGCCCAGTTGACGACGACCTTGTTCATTCAGAATTCGAGCCAATTTGGAGTTGTAGCAAACGTAAACCTCTTGGGTTTCAACGCATCCAAAACCGGAGAGTTTCGACGTACATTCCTCGCCAATGTAGGTGCAAAGCCCTCGCGATTTGGCAATGGCTAAACGTTGGTCTTCATAAGAGCATCCAGCCCACTTCCCATAAGCTTCTGTAGCTGCCGAAAAAACGAAGTTTGACGGAGAAAAGTTAAAAGAAAAGCCTTGGTTGGGAACGTACTTCAATGTCAACCCCCAATAAGAAAACGAAGGCGAATACATGCCATTGGGGGCATCGCCATACATCCAATGCAAGATCTTTTCGGTCTTAGGTGACCACATCAAGGCGTCATAAACGTATGGAGACCCCACGTATCTGACGATCTCCTTTGTGATGCCGTAGCCAAAGGTGAGAGCTCGTCCTAAGGCGGCATTTGAACTTTGGGTGGAAACCTTTGCTTTGCAACAGCTGGTGACACCCGCTCGATTCTTGCAACGAAGAACTTGACCATTAAAAAAGGTCATGTTGTCTTGGTCGGCATAAATAGACGCTTGGCGAGCGATTTCAAGTTGAACGACAGAAGAAAATAGTTCTGTGCCAGAACGCTTCTGGATGTCATGACAAATGCCATTGATGCAGACCTGATCGTCGCAGGCATTCCCGATCGTCATGGAAGGAACGGGACTTGAACACACGTAATGCGAAACGGGACGAGTACAGTTTGGATCGTCCTTCGGGCAAGTTTGTTCGACGAATTGACAATGCTCATCCTTTTCCAAGGCATCGCAGTCTTTGTTCTGTCTTTGGTTGCACTGATAGGTGTAACGTTTCCCAAAACAGCCTTGAGTTTGGGGTCGCCCGTTGATGAAACGAGTCCCGCCAGAAACAATGCATTTTTCCGTTAAGGCTTTGCAAAATAAGTCATTCACGTTTTTACACGTGTCGACTTCGCGATAATTGGGGACGGTGTAGCTTTCGAGGACTTCACTGCCATTGGGCCAAGATAATGGATTGTCTTCTTTAGCTTTCCAACAGGTATAGGTTCCACTATTGACCAAGTCAGGTTGGCAGCGATTAAGCGCAACGAACTCATCCATCGTCTTTTTTGCAACTTGATCGGGAACTTTTTCGCAGTCGTAGCGATAAACGAGGTTCCCCGTCGCATTGGTATGTTCGGATTTCTGGCAACGGTATCCCAAATTGTGGAGATGCATTTCTAGTTGCAGGCAAGATTTGTCGTCATAAATGGTTTGACCGGTTGGGACTTCTATTTCTCCGGTAATCGTGGTGCCTGCTTCTTGGTCAGTCACGGCAGAGTCTTTGGGACAAATCCATTCAGAGGTTTGTTCTACACATTTCCCACTGATATCGCGTTGAGTGCAGACAGGCGTTGATGACAACGTGCAACCTTGGTTAACGAGACGGTTGCACTGTTTATTGCTATCAGGCTTCACAGAACACGCCAACTCGTAGCGCATGCGCCAACACGAGGGAGTCAAAAATGTCGTCTCATGGGTGAGGGGATCACGCCAGTTTCGTCCTTCTGAATCGATGCATTCGGACGATAGAATTCGGCACCCTGTGGGCGCAAAAAAGGTTGGAAGTGAAACCTCAGGGGTTCTTCCTTCTTTGATGAGAGTGAGATTGTTCGCTTTGAAAGGTTTAGAACACTTAAGTAACGACGAGTCCTTATTGTTAGAAGTACTTTCAAGCGTTTCACAAAAGTCATCTAATTCAGAGCCATGACAACTTAAACCTGGTTCAAGTTGGTCCGTTATGCATTCGTATTCGTCTTCGAAATACACGCATTCATCACCCTCATATTGGGTGCACACTTCACCAACCTTTACGCAGTTGCTGGCATAGGTATTTAAGCTGGTCGTAAGAAGACAAAGCGAGAGCAAGGCCGAAATAAGACCAGTGCGTTTTAAAGAGTAAGGAGCGTAATCGTTCATTTAGCGTCCTCACTCGTTAATGCCTTGCAGTTGTCAACCCAGACTGGGGGCTTGGGAGGTAAGCCTTCTCCCTCAATGATCATGACGCCCTTAATCGTATCGGTGAGGTATCCCTTTCGATAGATTTCTGCTTCGTAACGCAGGACACAATGCGTGCCTTCACAATTTTTGCGTTTAACGGTGTAGCGATAGCCCATTTGCCGATTTTTTCGATCACGAATCAATCGACTGGACGTACCTTCGCCGCGAGTCCATTTGGTCGAGGCACCATTGATGGATAGGGTTACGTCTTTTCCGCAGACATAGGTTGCCGTTAACGTATCAAACTCAGGCACATCATCTGTGACAAGCGCGTCACTGGTGTGCGTATTGATACGAACGGTTCCATTCGGACATGTACTTTGATCATCGCTTTTAACAAGGTAACGGGAACAAGTCACGCGTTTCGTTGTATGGGCTCTGGGTTTACATGAATAGGTCCAATAATCGCGGTAGGTAATCTCTGCATCGGTGGTTTGAGTTTCGGTTTGAATTACCTCTAAAGGTTCTTTACAAGACACCGTGTTTTTCGTCTCTTTCACCTCCGTTTTTTGGGGCTCGCAAGTTTTGATGACTTCAATGGGCTTAGGGGCGTCGATACGGATTTTGTTCACAAGAACAGTGCCATCAGGCTCGATCCCCTTAAAGCATTCAGTCCTTTCTAATAAGGTCCCAGGTCGACACGTCTTTTTCGTTTGAATGGGTTTGAAGTCCGCAACGATCGGCTGGCATGGCACATTGTCAGGTGCAGTGCCAATGGGAAGATTCGCCTTCATATTTTCGAAATCGGCTACCGCACGGATATCCTGCGGTTCAGGCTCTGGATGATGATCACGCTGATAAGTCAACAGTTGGATGGCTCGGCACGTTGGGTCGGTTTTGTTTTGACAGGCGTCTACCGTAATTTGAGCAGGGGTAGTGATGTCTCCCATCCCGTTCTTATAAAGGTTGATGTTTTCAGACACACCATTCGTAAGCGCTTTGAAGTCATTTACGCCGAAAGCATTTAAATACTGTTCAGGTTTTTTATTAATGGCCTTCGCCAGTTTCTCCACTTCAATGGGTTGCGTGGAAAAGCCGGCTTGAGTAGCTGCTTTTGTTAAGTCTGATGGTGGCTCTTGGGCAAAGGTCGCTGTAGAAAATAGCGACCAAGTGAGACCGAGAAGGGCAATGAGGCTCATAACCCCTCCAGGCGTAAAGCCTCAGCAATAGCGCTAAGTTTGTCATCGGCGGTGTGATTCAAATCGCTTCCTTCAAGGAAGCGTTCGACGGCGAGTCGTGGCGTTCCACCCAAGGCCACAAATAAACTGTTGCCTTGGATGAAAACCGTTGAAGGGACGCCAAAGTGGCGCCCTTGATGAGTCACTTCCCGTTCAATTCGCGAAATGCTTACTGGGTCAATGGCGAAGTACACACCCTGGGCCATGAAGGGTTCTAAGGACTTTATTGGCTTAGGTGTAGCGCCAGATGAACTTCTTTCAATATGTCGAAGATCGAGTCCTAATAAGAGCACGCCAGAATTGAGTCCGTATCGGTTAAAGAGCGCATGACTACGTGCAATGCGCTTCAAAGTGTCTTCGTCAAGATGAGAGTCCACTATGGAGATGACTCTGAGTTCATCTTGGGTTGGCTTTGTCGCTTCCTTGCTTTCATAGGGTGAGGTCGTAAGGGCGTTTGTTTGGGGCGACTGTACAAACGGTTTAATGGAGCGATC
The DNA here is from genome assembly GCA_020025955.1 of Sutterella sp. Lineage (GTDB taxonomy): Bacteria > Pseudomonadota > Gammaproteobacteria > Burkholderiales > Burkholderiaceae_F > Sutterella. The sequence goes on along the minus strand of JAHHRF010000009.1, from coordinate 18,492 downwards.
CAATACAGGAATGTCCTTGCTAAGGGACGGCGTGCTCACTAGGCTCAACCCAATCAAAAAGCCGAGGGACAAGATCAATGGAGATTTCATTTTCTTCATCACAAGTTCTTTTCGTTATGACCAATAAACACGTTGGTTCAGGGCGCCATAGGCGTCCATAAGTTCTGAAGTTTTTGCGGTAGGGCTTCCAGGATGTTTTGTGGCAACTGCTCGTCTAGGAGCACCCCTTCATCGCTTAATGCGGGCTCGAGTACGGTGATGCGGTCGATGGTTAAGACCACGAGAGCTGGTAAGTGTTGGAGCGAAAAGCGACGACACAAGTAAGCGCCCTGATCGAAGTAGAGCGGGACGTGCAAAGCCTCTTGGGTAAGACGTAGGTCTCCTTGAGTGAGGACGACCTTGATGTCGGAAGGGGCGTTAAGGTGAGTCTCCGTTTGTTGTGCCTTCAAGCTAGTGAGTGTTTTGGCAAACCTTCGATCTGCAAGACGATCACCATCAATGAAGAGGTACACGCGTTGGAACCCTTCGAGGGCGCTAGACCAAGGCGATAGATCGGCTTGATTCACGTGCGTGTCTAGGACTCGATAAGTATTGGATAGCGCAATCGGGAAGCTCCTTCCGTTTGGTCGAAGCGCTTTTTGTGCAGCCCGAGCCTGAACAGCTTGAACACGCTTTTCCCACTGGCCACTATCAACGTAGTGTTGAGCTCGATTCTTTAAAAGCGTCAAGAAGTTAGGGTCTTTAAACGGCATTACAGGACCGAGTTCAATGACGGTGGTTTGTTGAATGGTCTGCGGTAAAGTCCCAAAGGCATAAGGAGCCATGACCGCGCAACAGCAAGCGAGTAGCCAGGCTTTCATCGTTAATGGTTTGGCTCTCATGACGGCTCCTTCATTAAGGTGTTAGGCGAAGCACAGCAGTCTCGACGACGCCACATCAAAATCACGCCATCTTCACTCCCAGGACTCATCGTCCGACCTTCGTAATGTGTGGTCGTGCCACGTCCTAACGGCACACAGAAGGTTTTTGCACCCGCCGGGGCAGGGTAGAGCAATTCCATGCGCCAAACATCTTTTTGAAATAAGGGTTGGATATAAGGGCCACATTGACCGTCTCGGCCATGTGCACTCCATAACAGACCTTCTCTGGCCATCTTTACGGCAAAACGGTGAGCCAAAAGCATCCATGATTTGATATGCGATACGGAGCTCGCTACCCAGCCCGTTAGAGGAAAAAGAGAGCCCTGACACCCTGAACACCAATACAAGTTGTTAAGGGGGAGCCCCATCGAGGCGGCGATACAATCTGCCGAACACGCCGCAATAGAGAGCGGGTTGGCGAATTGAGCACTGTCGGGTTGCAAGATGAAGCTGGCCACGGAGTCATTCCATAACGGATCCAACTCACTCATGTAGGCCAAGTCCCAGGGTGCTTGCTCTAAACAGGCTTGGTCCAAAAGAACCTCAAGCGTAAAAAGCCAAGGCGTGACGAACCAGTGCACTTGATAAAAGGCGGTGTGACGCCGAGCGCCTCCCTCGTAATGCTTCTGATGCACTTTGCTGTAAGACGGTGCATTCACAGTTGGAAGTTTTATTCCACCTAAACTCGGTGAGCAGCCTGGCGTTCTCACAATTTCAACGGTACGAATAGGTTCCCAGAAGCTCATGTTGAGTCCAGGTTTCAGATCGCACACGCAAAAAGAGGGTGCGTCAGTCTCGGCATCAGACAACGTACCCGTTTTGGACAGGCGTACGCTTTTCCCTAAACGAATGGGAAAGAGGCAAGACCAACAGATGTCCGTGATGGGATTGATGACGCGCCCAGAACAACCACCTGCGGCGTAAGGTAATTGGCAAAAAAGTCCCAAGCCTAGTGCAACTAGCAATGAAAGAGCTCGACGCACAGTTAAGCCTCCATGTTCTCTAAGGTATGGAGAATTTCCGTTTTAAGGGCTTGACGCGTCAGTCGTGTGTTTCTCACGAAAGCACGTTCTGTGTCCGTTGGCTCGTTTTTCCAATCTGACTCGACCTTGACGTTAAAGAGGTGCTTGAGTCGTTTGATATACAAGGCACGCTTAGGGGGAGGGATCTCGCCTAAGAGTGCGCAGTGATTTACGTATTGGAGGCGATTCAGAACGCCGATTTCAGCCAGTGATCGATACCAACTTGGAATGGCTTTCGTATCGAGTCGTAAGGTGTCAATGCCCCCGGTTGCTGCGGTTAATGTGATGCCCCCCAATCGTGGCTCAATAAGAGTCGGCGTTGTTTCAATAGCTAAGAAAAACGGCAGATGCTGATTGGGGTCGTAACAAACGGGGATGGGAAGGGCTTCGAAAGGATTTTCACTTTCCTTTTTCGTGAGTACGACACAGATTTTGGGGTGGTAGGCCCATAAGTCGGTGACTAACCCTTTAGCCAACTCATCGACCTCACCTAAGACGATAAGGGGACGGTTAGATGACCAAGGATTTAAGCAGCCTCGGCGCGAATAATAAAAAGCGTTATCGAATAACGTTCGAAGTCGTTTATCCATTTCGGGCGTGATGGCATGGGCCCAGCGCACAATCCCTAAAGCACGAGACAGTTCGCGCGAAACAAGATGCCCGTCATGTTCTACATCCCAGGGGAGATAATCAGGTGCTCCAGAAAGACGTGCGTAAGCGCTGGGGCATAACGCTTCATTAAGGGCGTCAATGCTTTCTTGAGAGTGAAACTGCTTTACTGCTTTCTTTTTGAGTTGAATGGAACGCTTAGTCAAAGAGAGCACTTGTCGAGTGGCGGCTTTTAAGTCGTTAGTGGAAGTGTGTTCAATCTTTTCAATCAAATCGTCTCGATCAAACTGTTTGGCGCTCAAACCCGCTAAACGCAACAAAGTTGTCATGACGGCTTGAAATGAGGTTCGTGGCGCTTGCGAGAGAAAGACGCGCGTTCCCCATTCGGTCAATAACGTGAAGGAATCCGTATTTTTTCTCGTTCGACGCGCAGTGAGTGCTTTGTCGAAATGTTGATGCTTTCCTTCAATGGGTTTAACTGAAGTGGTCTGGTTGGGACGGGTCATTATTTGCTTTCCAATTGATGTGATATAAAGCAATAGGGCAGTTCTTTAAAGAAATCCCGAGGAGAGTTTTTATTGTTCGCTCATTAAATGCGTGAAACGCTCGTTGGCAAGACTGACTTTTTGCGGGGGAAGTCCCAGCTTTTTCAATACAGCCTTGGTGATGTTTTTTACTTTCACCTTGTCATTACCTTGGAAACGAGCGATCTCCTGAACATCAAAAATGGGAATTTGATAACGATCCGAAATCTCCTTAATGGTTGAGTCAATCTTGTCTTTATCAATGCTCGGGCATTGAAGGTCCTTTTCTTCTGGAAAAGCTTTCGCGACAACTTGCGCTTCAATGGCAATTTGTTCGATTTCATGCATGTCGACGTAATACAGAGGCAACGGCGCCATCAGCCAGTGCACCAATAGCCCCAATGCAATCACTCCGGTTAGTCCCCAGATGGCCAACGTGATGCGATCGCTCTTTACGAAGTTCTGTTTAATTCGTTGAATGAATTCGGATAAGAAACTCGTCTTAGTTTGTTCGTCGTTCATAGCATCCTCTTTATGTGATAAGGGTTCCTGTTTGAAGAGCGCTAGAACCCAGTTTTTTACCTTGTCTCCCGAAAGGGATTTAATAAAGGTTTGAATTTCCTCTAAGGCTTTTTCACCTAGCTTTCGAAATTTCTCTAAATGGGCCTGATCAAAAAGCTCAAATTTGCAATCTGATGAATGCGTAGGGGTGTCACTCTTTTTGGAAGTTGGCCCTTCCTCCTTTTCGGGGTCTTCCTTTGCCTTCAATTCATCAGAGGGTTTTTCGGAGGACGAAGACGTTGGTCCAGGGGGTGCATCATTTGCCTCTAAGGACTTGGTAGTGTCTTCGTCATTGCAATCCGGACTGGTGATGCGCATTGGCGTATCCTCTGCGACGACTTGCTCTTTAAAGTCCTCTATTCGAGCTTTGTAGTCCGCTAATGGATCTAAAAGGGTTGTTCGGTGATGCGGAAAGTCCAGCCATTCCAAGCGTCCATTGGATGGAAAAAGAGCATTTAAGTCATTTAAGGCAACGAAATTACCTAGCAGCCATCGACGCGCTACATCCATTGCATTTGGGTCATCGGTCGGAAAGTTCGACAGTGCCTTTTCAATGACTGCTTTTCGGTCCACTTCATTGGCTACGTAGAGTTCTTCTGCGAGCTCTTCTGCCCAGATCACGCCTTCTTGACGAACCTCCTTAGGGAGGCGTTCAACTAACGCTGCTAAATGCGCTTCTCGGTTGTCACGACAGAGCTGTTGATAAAGTCCTAATGCTTCTGTGGCCTCACGTTTGCTTTCTAAGAACTGGTCGTGGTCGTGAAGAAAGACGGTTTCGTGTGTTGATTCATTAGCGTCTACTTGCTCTGTGTTCTCTTCTTGGGTGTCAAGTTCAACAGCTAACCCAAGCGGATCGCCATCGTGATAGTTTTTTAATCCCAGGGCCGCGTAGTGATCATGAAGAACGCAGGCTTCATAAAGGTCGCGCATGTCGATATAGCGACGAACACTACGAAGTCTTGGTAATTGGGTGAGGTCAATAAAATTTTGGTCAGCGCATGACTGAATCGCCTCAGGGATGGGATGAAGAACCTGAGAGCGATCGTCGGAGTCTTCTGGTTTTTCTGGGTCAAGTTCCAAGAACGAGGGGGTGTCCTCTTGAATGGGTGCTGAGGCTTCGACCTGTGGCGTTTTTTCTGGAACGCCCCCCGTTTTTGAAGCCGACTCCTTTTTTGAATCAGGCACGGTTTTCTTTTGTGCCTTGTTGCTCTTTTTCCGATGGCTGGGTTTCGCCGCCTTTTTGACTGGAACCAGAGAAGGGGTTTCCTCTTCCATGTCAGACAAGTTGTCACTCAACGCCGAATGCCCAGCTAATAGCTGGGCTTGAGAGGCTAGGGCATCCTTAGCTTTTTTGGAAAGACGTCGAACGCCCTTTTTCTTAGAGTCAACTTCCCACGGACGGGGGACGACAGGTTCCCCATCAGTAACCCCTTTGATGTCAAAGTTCGGAGCTTTTTTGTGCCGAACTTTTAAGCTCGGCGTTTTAGCCATGATTCGCCCCTTCTTTAGTGTGATGAGCGAGGAGCGTATTTAATAATTCTGGCGAGGGATGTAAATGACCTTGTGCAACAGCCTCAACAGCCATTGCCATCGATGCCCCTTGTTTACACCAAGCTTGCACGGCAGAGAATTCTTCAGGGTGACTTGAAAAGAGCACACGCATGAAGTCATCTAATACCAGTCGACCAACCGACCTCGGTCCGTCCCCGACTTGCACGATCATTTCTGAGTACGAGCCAGATACCGTAGTCAATGAAGCCAACGTCTTTTTAAACCAGTCGTCAGAGCAAAAGAGTCCTTGTGCATCGAGGCTTTCCACGGTTTGAATGTCTTGGCGTAACCAAAGACGCGTATCCGCACTATCCCACGCAGCTTTAGCGCTTTCACTCTTAAAGAAGTCAGCCATCGATTGGGTGGCAACAACGAAGGCACCGTTATGTTTGCGAGCACGACGGAACCCAGACTCAATAAAGTGACCGGCGTGACCAGAGCCCATTAAATCCCAAGCTTCATCAATCATGACGAGCTTCACTTGTTGTCGATCTTCTTCCATGGCGCGCCCAATGAGCACCATTAACGTCATCAATGCAGCTTGTCGTAAGGCTGGATGCTGCCCTAAGCCTTCAAGTTCCAATACGGTCAAAGCATGAGTAAATGACAATGGTTTCCCAGTGCCGTTAACCCATTTGGCAAGAGGACCATCAATATAGGGCCGGAGCATGATGCAAAGATCATTAATGCGCTGATCGCCCGATGGGTTCTGCTCTTGCATGACCTGATAGAGATCAATAAGCAAAGGGATCCGATTCTCTTTAAAAGCACGCGTTGCCGTAACAGTGAGGGCATTTAAAAGAACCGATTTTTCAAAGTCTGAAAGCGTACGTTGCGGGCTTAATAGTTCGCCCAAAATGGCCACAACGGACTCAATGCCTTCACGAAGCCCTTCTTCCGTATTCACAGCCAACAGACGCAAGGGGTTCAAATCCCAGACGCTGTCCTCGTTGAAGATTAAAAAAGCACCTTCAAGCAAAGTGGTGACTTTTTCATAGCTTCGTCCGACGTCGATGATCCAGACACGTCCCCCTTGGGACAACGTAGAGAAGGCGAGGTTATTCATGACGACGGATTTGCCAGAGCCTGACTTTCCGACAATGGTCATGGAGTAGCCCCCTGCGGTATTCGCAAATGGGTCTACATGCATGAGTTGTCCTCGACGGCCAACCAATGTGAGTAGTGGCTTAATCTCTCCCGTGTTGCCGCGTCCTCCCGTTCCTTGCCATTCCGCAATTAAAGGAGCCCCTCGAAGGGCCGTAGCTACCGTGCGTCTGGGAAGGAGTCCCGATTTATGCAGGTCTCCCATCAATAAAGGTCCGGCCATCATAGGGAGATGGCTAAAGTAACCCAGGGTATGCAAAGTCGTTAACGGACGAAGCTCGAGCCCGACTTTGCGTGCGATTCCTCGCGCCGTATTCATCACGTTCGAGACTTGAGACTTGTAGGGCATTAAAAGGACTTGATGACCGACAAAAGCAAGCCCCCCGTCGCCTTTAAAACTCTCTAAAGCAATTGACCACTCACGCGCTTTCTCGTGGTAGTAAGGCGTCATGGTGGCCAGTGGCGTCTGCGACATTTGTAAGGCACGACAACGGTGCGTCTCTGCCATCACTTTCTGGTTGGCTGCATTTAACGTTTGACATAACGACGTCACGATAAATGGGCAGGGGAGTTGAGTACCTCCACGCTCTATTTCTCCCAACAAGAAGGAGGCTTGAGCGGTAGACCAATCACGCGGATAACGAACAGCACTTAAAGCGACAACCGTCACCGGCTCAATTGAGTCAGCACAGGTGACATTGATTCCTCGACTCGTCACCTGAAACGTGGAATCTGGAAAAAGAACCGATTCAGCAGGCGAATTAAAGGGATCCGCCTCAAGGGGTTCAAACCCTGGAAGCGTTAAGGCGGCAGGGTTTAAGAGTTGCGAAGCCGTTTCCACAAGCGTGTTGCGAGTCCAAAAGCCTCCAAATAAATTGGATTGTTGAAGGGTGGCTCGCATACCGTCTCGAAGGCGTAACGCCATTTCTTTTGCTTCAGAAGAGGCTGGATCTGGGGTTGGTAAAACAACGGAAAGCCAAGAACGGAAATGACGAATAGGCACCCCTAAACGTCCAGTTTCTCTTGTTAAATGGTCCAGTAAGCTTTTGCGACGGACAATCGCATGCTCGTAGCAATGCGCCACACTGCTATTAGGGGCGGCATTTAAATCGAGAGCGTTTAATAGGGCACGCGTTTTCTCTTCTACATAAGGAGAGGCAAAGGTACTCAGTTGGAAACAGGTGCCAACTGGGACGTCATTGGCTAAACCAATTAACGTCTCTTCCATGGTGTCAGTGAGCCCAGTCTGCGGTGTGATTTCAATCGTAAAAGCAATGCCTTCAGGGCGATCTGGCCCTTCCCCTCGGGTAATGACTAAACCATTGTCATCGCATGATTCCCAGGGGAGGAACACGCTTAGCTGGTCGAGAATGTCTAAGTCCTCACCACTCATCGGTACCGTGTCTTTTCGGCCAATGTTTGGAGTCTTCTTACTCAACAAGTAACTTTTAGCGGTGCTCAACGCCTGATTTAAACGTGAAATAAACGAATCGTCCATCATGCTGGGTGCTCAATGGTTAATTTGTAAACTGGACTGATAAAGAACCGAAAGGGAAAGTTATTGATTTAGATCTTTCGTCAGCGGCGTAACAGTACGTGTTCTTTCTTTTTCTCGAAATTGCTGCGTAGCCCATCGAGCAGGGCGGACCAAGATGAAAATGTTCTCGGTGCCATGTAGGTTCCCTTGCGCATCCGACCAAGGGGCCAAGGTGAGTTGGGCGGTAATTTCAGGCAAACGCTTCGGTGTGGAAGCGTTAATAGGTTGTTTTCCAGTCGCTCTCACGCCCACGCCATTCGTGCGCTCGGCTGAGGTAATCGCGGTGTCACTATTGGGGCTTTGGTTCAAGCCTTGTGTTTCCAGGGACTCCGACTCTTTCACTGACGTTAAGGGGCTTTCGGTTTGAGAAACTCGATAGGCATCACTTACGCTCTGACAGTTCACGGGATGATCCTTGGAGCAAGAAAACGTTGAAGAACTATCCAGCCCAGTGCAACCCGATAACACTAAAAGTGACAGAACAAGGCAGCTGTTTTGAATGGATTTGCGCATCAGGACTCCTTAATGCCCAAGAGCACGCCTTGGGAGAAAATGACGTCAACAACTCGCCCCGCATCGACCTCGAGAACAGGGAAGATACGTTCGGCTAACTTGAGGTAATAGCGTGTGATCTGATTCATGGAATCGGCCGCCCCTTTTCCAAAGCCGGCTTTCCAAGGATTGGAGACGTGAACCGTGTCGTAGTTAGAACCGTCACGTACTTCTTGAGCGCTCAACGATACCGCTTGACCTAAGCCACTTAAAAAGCCCATGCCAACCGCCGAGGCGATCGCTTTGCCATTACGACTGACTAATCGCCCGTGTAGACCGACTTTGCCGTCTTCGCCAGTGACTAATCCTTTGACGCGTAAGTCAATGACATCACCCGATTGACGTACACAACTCAAACGTTCCAAACGAATTTGAACGCGTTCAGAACTGAGTTCCCCAGTGGCGTTACCCATCAAAAAGCAACCAGTTAAATCAGCATTCCAGTCGTTGGGTAAAACAGTGTCGTTCTTAATAGAGAGCAACACTGGAGTGGGGGTCGTGGGAGCATCGGGCCCCGTTCCAGCGTAGACGCCAGAGAGCAACGTGGCTTTAACAAAACTGCCAGCAGGGATGTAATTTTTGACGTTTTGTCCTTGAGCGCGGTTTACATCTAACGCGTCGTCGACCCGTAGAGCTGGAGGGCGAACAACATCTGGTTGAGGGGCAGGGCGTTGCTCCATTAGGTTTTCGCCTGCTTCATAAGCTGACGGGTTGGGCGCGCTGTTCTCTTTGTGTGAAGTGTCGTCGAGATCAATCATCCCTAAGAGAAGTCCGGAAGAACTTGGCTGTGGACTGCTGCCATCCATATTGGCCAATCCCATGGGAGCCACAGCAGAAGGCGTATTCAGCCCTTGTTTTTCCATGCGGTCAGTTAATCGGGATCGAATGTCACCATCGGGCAATTCCACCGCGTTAACGCGATTGCGAGCGACTTCCTCTTGGTGAGCTTGCAAATCGTCATTGATGAGTTGAAGTTTTGAGTCCAACTCTTTATTGAGCTGTGAGATTGAATCCGCTAATTCAGACAACGTTTTTTGGGTCTTCGCGTCACGTTCATCCTGAGCTTTTTCGAGTTTTTCGACCTGATCTTTTAAGGTGGTCATCTTTCGCGCAAACTGCTGCGTAAAGGCTTCCTTATCGGTGTGTTTAGGTAACACCGCAAAGACCGTTTCTCTTTGAGGCGCTTGTTCAACTTGATGAACTTCGTCAGATTTCACGCTCCAATACACAAAGCCGAGTAATGCAAGGCAAGCAGCCCCTGATAGGAGGCGCTGCTTGAGAAGGATTTTGCGTTTGTGTGAGGTCTCATCAAACGGGGGCACCTGAGGCGTGGATTCAGGGGTAGATTCAGTCATGCGTCACCTTTGCACCATGTTTAGGAGCCTCTTTTTTAAATGTGATGGCATCCGTCTGCGTTGGACTGATAAGGAACACAACTTGACCGACATCCGTCGGTTTTAACGTCTCTTGCGTTGAGGCGACGCCCATGATCGGGGCCATTTTGAGTCCAAGTAACGCTTCGTTATGAAGTTGCCAGGTGCCCAAGGTCCCGTTCGTAACCGAGACAACGAGACCTAAGGCTTCTTTGGAGGCGCACCGCGAGAGAGGCATAACATGTAACGGCTTGAGCGTTTCCTTTACCTCTAAGAGCAAACGATTGTTATCGGTTTTCTTCAGTGGCGTGCACTCGAGTTCGTTACCCGTTTCTTGATTTAAGGCCTGCTTTACAAAGCGACTTAACTTTGACGAGTAGTCAGGAGCAGCCAGTGGACTTAAACGAGAAAAGTCAGGGGCACGTTCCACCGGAGACGGCTCTACAGGCTTTGTCTTCGCACGTAATAAGATCGGGCGCTCGGGCGCATACTCATCGGGCGTTAAGGCCAATGAAAGCGTCACCCCAGATTTGGTTGTCAAATAAAGGGTTGTGACGTCATCAGTTAACGGTTTGACAAAGAGGGCGTGCGTTTTTGCGTTCGAAAAGACCTCGAGTTTGGCGGTGTTATAGACCGCATTCAAAATGGGATCGTCTGGGACGCGAATTAACGTGGTCTCTTTGGGAATCGTGAATTCAAAGTGGTTGAATGCACGGTTTTCCGTCGTAAAGAGTGTGGGCTGAGTCGTTGTGGCCGCTTCAGTAAAGCGAACAGTGCCTTGCGGGGCTGCCATTGAATTCTTGGCGTAACACGAAGGACTCATCACAAAGACGCTCTCAAACAAGAGGGCGATCGATAAAAGAACAGCCTTTTTATTCATCACGATGATCCTCCCGGTTGAGTCGCGTTAAAAAGAGGCGCCCAGCGTCATATCGGAACGTCAACACGTAGTGAGCAGGGGTGCGACTAGTTACTGCATTACCAATCATCATGGTTTGGTCCCCTTTAATGTCTACACGAAGGGCTTTGCGGTTGACGGTAACTTGGCTGGGGGCAAAGTAAGAAGAGGCGGCTTCATGCTTAATCTGACGAGCTTGAAGGGTAAGCGCTTCATCAAAAGTTTTGAGGACGGCTGGGTCAACGAATTTCAACAGCGTTTCATGAGCGCTAACGACCGTTTGAGGCGTAATGTCGGTAGCCCACTTCAATGTGCTCAAGGCAAAACGGGAAAGGTAAGCATCACTCGGGCCTTCATCATCAAAGGACCAGACTTCACGCTCTTGAGCAAGGGTAGGGGGAAGAATGATGGTTCGCACTTCCGGTCTCATGCCAACAATGGTTACGCCGAGTGCGAGATTCAAGAGAAGGCTAACAACCAGAGTAAAGAGTACGAGGCGCTTTACCCCAATTCTGGCTGCTACCAGAGAGGAATAAAAAACGGACATGGGTGCTAGGTGGAAAAAGTAAGGGACTAAGTCCGTTCGCGTGCTGTTCGAGGGGAAATGCGAACGAATGAGTTAGTGCCCTCACTTTTTCCTGGGAAAGACAATTTCAGAGATCTGACGCTGAACGCTATCCACGAAGTCGTCTGGCTGCGCTTGGGGGAAGCCGAGAAAAGGGTTTACATCCAAGAAACCAATACGAAAATCCCAAGGCAAAACCACGTCCGTGTAGCGTACAGAGTCTGTGCCAGAGAAAACCCATGACCACCCCAACAACAAGGCCCAATCCGATGGCGTGTACGAGTGCGCCAAAAAAGATGAACGTGACGCAAATTGCTACGACATCAAACGGCCAGAAAAGAAATCGGGGAACGTCATCGAGCCCTTCTGGAACACGGGACTGCATTTTGTTGATCAACCGGCAAAGATCGTGTTGATAACGCTCGGAGCAATCACTAAAGAAAGGGCTGCGGCAAGGCACGAAATGGCCCCCACGATGGAGCCGCGTAATACCCCAACAGCCAAGCCCACTAACAAGAAAACCAATGCGATGGATTTGCCCAACGTCCCCGTGGCCCATGCGTTCAAATGCGTATAGAGCGAATCAAAGTCGTTTGCGTGCGTCGTAGAGTCAGCCCAACACAGCATCGACGCATGCATGCCAACCATTGCTGCAGCTACACGTAAAGCGCAAGATTTCCAGTTCATTTCAAACCTCGTGAAGAAAAAACAAAAGCATGAAAGTCCTCGGATCTTAGGGGACGTGAGACGTTTTATAGCATAGCTATGACACTTAAGTACACATTAAAAACCATGCAACTATGTCGCAATAATGCAGGGTTCTTGCGTTAATTTAGAAATCCAATTAACATACTTTCCCGTCACTTTTGAAAATTATAAAAATAAACAAAAGTGTTGTGTTTTTGATGATTCTTTTTAACTTGAATTAAAGTGTAAAGCCTGTTTTGAGGAGAAGGGATGAAGAGATATCAGCGCATTAAATCATTGGTTGGAGAATGTGCCGGAGCGATTTGCAAACAAGATCACTCAACGTCACAACGTTTGATCGATGAGGTGTTTAAAGAGAACCTCAGCGTGCGAGTTGAGGAGCACTTTGATGATTTGTTCGTCAAGGCGCTTGAAGCAGTAGAAAAGCTACGCGCAGAGAAAAAGCAGCTGACTTTTCAAGACCTTCAAGAGATCAGTCAAGATTGGCGAAAAGAAGTCGTTTTGCGTGAGATTGGAAAGTGTCACTTTGCTTTGAGACCCACAGTAAAAAGACTCCCTGACGGGGATGATGTTTTGTTGCATGAGCTTCGCTTTTCTATTCATCTTTCTCGAACAGCAAAGTCACACTTAATGAACAGAAAGACCTATTTGAATTATCAAGAGTTATTAAACGATATCGTAATTTAATAAAAATAAAATTAGGATTTCGAAAATTTAAAAACAATCGAGACAACGCCTAAGTGTCACTGCTATGTGAGCGAACTAAAATCCATCTAGATTCGTATCGCTTAGGCGTTCGTATCGGGATTTGATGAGTCATCATCAAATCAATTCTTAACCCTGTGAGGGCGGTTGCCCTCTGGGGGTGAGCTGTCCTCATTTTTTTCTTTAAGGAGAAAACAAATGAATAAATCGGACCGCTCATCCTTGGAACTTGCCCCTAGCTTCGTTGAAACGTTTGCGACGTTGAAGAAAGCGATTGGGGTCTCGGGGGGTGAAAAGACCTCGCTCAACGAGGTCCAAAAGGCGTTTTTGCCTGCTCCAGATGCTACGCATATCTTTGAAAAAGACTTTTTACAAGATCTGTTGGTGTGGTGGACGTATGGTGGAAATTGTCCTTTGTTTGTTTCGGGACCTGCTGGTGCCGGGAAAACGTCCACGATGATCCAATTCGCTGCGCATATGGGCGTGCCTATCCTTTCTTGGACGGCACGTTCTCGTATGGATAAGCGTGATTTGATTGGACACTGGGAAATCAAAGATGGCAACACGCTTTGGTCGCCTGGTCCCGCGTACTTAGCCTGGAAATATGGTCTAGTGCTACTCATCAACGAACCCACGATTGCTCCCGCAGAGGTCTGGGTTGGTTGTAATGACCTTCTGGAAGGATCTTCTCTGTATGTCGAACAGACGGGGGAAACCATCGAACGCCATCCTGGTGCTCGTGTGGTATTCACCGATAACGTTCGAGGTGCGAGTCTAGAAGGTTCTGATGGCTTTTATAGCCGTCAGCTCCAAGACCGATCCGTCATGGACCGGTGTTGGCATTTACAACTTTTAGGCCTTTCTCAAGAGCGAGAAGCAGGTCTCTTGGTGGAACGATTGCCTGACTTTTTGAAGGAACTCTGTGCCTCAGATGTTCTTCATCATTTAGCCACGCAATTGGTAGCGTTAGCTGATGACACTCGAACGCGTAGTCAACAGGAAAAAGTGGGGTTCTCCCAAAATTCCGTCCCTTTGAGCTATCGATCCTTAGAGCGCATTTTTATTGCGATTCTAAGTAAGGTGCGAGTAGGGTTGACTGACAAGTCAAGTGCCTCATTGTCCCCCGTCATCATTACCCAAGCTGTCAAATTGGGGATCTCCACGTCTTTAGATAACGTTCATGCTGAACTCTTAGAGCGACTCGCTGTGACCCGCTTAGGGAATATCTGTGAACGCATCGGGGTAAGCATGGTGGATAAAGCGAAAGCGCGACGAATGATTCGTGCATTGCGCGAACAACCCGTTCCGCCGTCAAAGCTGATCTAACGTCTCTCTGAGGAGTGAAAATGCACCCAAGAATACAGCGTAAACCGTGGCAAACCACGGCTTGGACCGACGCGCAAGCGTTAGCCAAAAAATACGGTGCGCTCCTCTCGGGGCGTAGTGGTCAAGTCCTTCAAGAAGCCGCACCCTTGGTTTTCCAAGCGATGTGTCATAAAGAAGGCATTAATGTGACGTTTACCGAAAAACCGAAAACCGATGGGTCAACGATTTGGCTTGGCCCCATTGACCTAGCTAATCCGTTAGCCCCCATTTTTGTTTTTGGTCACGGTTGTCACGAACGACACCACGTAGTTCATACGGACTTTAAAGCGCTGCAATCAGAGGAGGCGACTCCAATGATTAAGGTGTTGACGAATGTCTTTGAAGACATACGCGTTGACACCATAGGTGCTTCTGAGTACGAGGGCTATCTGTTATGGCGAGAAGCGTTGTTTGGCGTTATGGAAGACCTTTCCAAAGCACCTTGGCAACACTTAGCGGAAAAACCATCTCCCATTCAGCACTTGTTGATTTGGCTTTTGGTTTGGCTGACGGTTCATGAACTGAAGGTCACGATGCTCGACAAACCTTTAGCGGATTTGCGACTTCGAGTTACGTCCCTCTTTGGACGCGAGCTCATAGACGCGATTGAAGCTGAGGTTGAAGCATCGTTCCCGCTTTCCTCAACTGCTCAGGCTGTGGAACTCGCTCACCGGGTATTGGGACTTCTTCATCAAAGTGAAGAAAACATAGAACAGTTACTGTCGCAATTAGAGGGTGACTTACAAACGACTTTGAAAAACCATAAGCCCGTTGTGTTTATGGGAGTTCAAGGCGCATTGTTTTCTGAGAGTGGTGAAGTTACGGCAGAAGGGATGGCAGTTCCAGTGAGTGAAGAACTTCTTCAAGCACGACAAATTGCCGCCTCTTTAGAAAGTATGTATGAGTTTAAGGGTGATCTTTTAACTCAAAACATGCTTCAAGCCGGGGTCGATGCTATTCAGACCATGATGACCACGTATACCAGTGGTGAACTCGAGCCCAACATTGGGCAAATGGAGAATGCTCTCGTCGACAAGGCTGATTGGCCAGGCGGCGAAGAGCAACTCCGTCCCTATGAAAAGCGCTTTCATCAACTATGGAAACATTCCAATCGACTCATCGGAATAATGCAGGATGCATTACGCCACAAGATCCCACAACTGGTGGGGCAGAGTTCGAGAGGCTATGAGCTAATGGATGATGAGTTGTGGAGGGTTGGCTGCGCGCAAGACGAAATCTTTTGTCAGTATCGTCAAGAACGCGGTCGCGACTTGGACCTTGTTATTTTGCTAGATACGTCTGGATCAATGGAACTGGAAACGATTTCACTCGCCAAAGTTCTATCACTTCGCCTCTACGAAGCTTTGAGTCAGATGCACGGCACGGATGTCACCTTAGGACTCTTCCCTGGAACTACCCGACGTGGCGTAACACTCGCCGCATTGCCTCACACCAGTGTCTTTGACATAGGTTCACGGATTTCGCGGGCCCCGGGAATAGGTCCTACGCCAATTCAACAAGCGCTCTTTTGGGCGGCTTCACGATTGATTTCATCGAGACGTGAGGAGAAGTTGATTTTTGTGATTACGGACGGGTGGTTCGAACGTGAACCCCTGGAGATGTTTATGAAGACGTTAAAGTCTCAAAACATTGAAGTTGCTTTGTTGGCCGTTGGTCAAGATGCCACCCCTGCGGGTGAATTCACGGTCAAGGTTCCCAATATGTTGGCCGCCCCGAAAGGGATTCAGTCAATTATTAAACAATGGCGCGACCGTCATCACTAGTGATGTCTAGAGGGCAGGCTTTTCGCATGGTCACTGACTAGAGACGCGGTAGAAAAGAGAGGGAGACCTTTCTTTCACCCGTCTCTGGCCGGTGTTTTAGAAGAAAACGCCTTATTGACCTGCTTTCCCTAGGGGTTTAGGGATGGAGTTGTGTTCCGTTGGGTGCTGGGACAGTCTGTCCTTAAGCCCCTAGAGAAAGCCGGTTATGCCCTTTATCTCAATCGGTCCCCTGTTAGGTATCGGTCATTCTGGGAGACTGTGGGGGAGATGAGGGAGTAATCGGCGTTTTCGTTTCTTTCATTCGACATTCGCCAACGGGTTATGCTCTCGATTCAACCAGAAACCTATGCACTTGAAAACCTCTTGTCGGATCCAGGACGGTGTCAAGCGCTCTGGGCCTCGGGGGTTCAGCTGCCCAATCATCGCATTACGTCTTATGCGTTTGTAGCTAGCGATGGCATTACATTGCTTTCCCCAGTCGATCCTCTGATGATCCTTTTGCAATTTAGAGGAATGATTGATCGCTTACGAACGGCCTTGGGTTCGGATGAGCTATTTAATTATCACGTGTTGCCGGCACTCTTTTCCTATGCGGCATTAGTTCAGTCATTGCCTCGTGATGCGCATGGCTTGTTCTCTAAAGACTATGGATTGGTGCATTCCGGTCTTGCCTTTGCTCATGGTGCACTCATGGCTCTGGAGCAACATGTCATCGCTCCAGATTTAGCCCCAATCGCTAGAGCGTTGTGGAGCGATAGACTCCGCACTGCGGTACTTCTCGCTGGTCTTATGAGTGATGCCGATAAGCTCAATCACCTTCGACTCGATGTTGGTGTAATGGATGAACGAGATAATCGCTTTATCCCCAAGGCCACTTGGCATCCAGCGCTTGAAACCTTATTTGAATTTGGACTAAAGCATATGGGCGAAACGGTTCGTCTATGGCGATTAAGTCCAGACGAACGTACTCGGTTTGTTCACGCCAATAACACCGATACCTTCCAACGCGTAATCAACAAGAACACTGAACGATGGCTAGCTAGTTGCGAACGAGAGGGTGGAGAAAGTGTTTTGATGGCCCTGAAAACGAGCGTTTTCTTCGGAGTGGGCGATACAACGACCTCAAAACTGATCGCGGAAAGCGTTGCTTATGGGCGGGCGTATGCCTTAAATGCTCGTGAACGTGAAGTCGCAGCGAGAGAAGGGCGACATAAGGTATTACGTGCTTACGCTGAAGTCTTTGCCTATACCCTTCGTGCCCTCATTATGAATGGCAATTGGCTTCCGAACCGTCAGTCGAGTCCATTGATTTGGAGCGAAGACGGCGTCTGGTTGAAGTGGCCAACGACTTTAATCCGTATGAATCAAACCCTGCGTGAAAATCGTGCTCAGTGTCAGTTGATTGACGAGCCTACGCTGGTGTCATCGTTATTAGCTCAAGCTGGGCTTCTCGTCATGGACTCGACTAGCGCCGTTGTTTACTCCTTAAAAGATACGCCCATTGGGGATTTTGAGGCAGTCAAACTTTGCGATAGTGCGAGCTTCGTTCGTTTGATAGAGGTAACGCGTCATCGACTGGCAGATAAAACGGAACCCTACCCGCCGCTAATGCAAAAGACGGCAACCTTGGTAGGAGAAACTCAAACCTTTGAAACGTTTGAACTTAATGTGGAAGCGTTCGATAACTTGCTTGTTATGCGAGGAGATGTCGATGCCAAAATCCCTGCGATGGAGGATCCCGCCTGGAATGGTGAGGTTGAAGAAGAACAGTCGAAGCCCTTCATGAAGCGGTTTGAAGCCTTCTTGAATCGCTTGTTAACGAAAAAAGATATCAGTTTGTACGGCACTGAAAAGGGGTTGTTTATTCCGAGTGCCTTCCTTTCAACGCCAGAAGAAACGGCACAACGCCTTGACGATTATGGACTGTTAGTCAGGCGGACTGTAAAAGCAGGGCTTACTGATGCCTTACGCACTGAGCGTTCGTCCATTTGGTGGAAAGCGTTTGTTTCAGATGCTGGCCCAGGAAAAACCTGTAATACCCACTCAGTCAATCGAACGGAAGAGGGGATTTGTCTTGTTCCCTTGCTTTTTAGACCAGTGCGTTTGATAGGCGAAGACGCTGTTTTAGAGCGTCGTTGGATGCCTGAAGGAGGGTTCGTTAGAACCTTTAAGAAGATGGATCGGCAACGTTGATGAAGGTGGGAAAAATGTCGAAAGTCAAAAACGTAATCTCTTCATTTCAAACCTGGTCTAAGCGTGCTCCTGCCGGTGAGGCTCGTTCGACCGATGTTTATGCCGGACGATTAATCGATTGGCGAGATGCTATTGAATTGCGCTCGGTGGTGGCTTTGCTGGTTGCTCTCTTTTTGACGCTCTTTGAAGTGGCCTATGGCGCGCATTGGTTATTGAGTATTGTTTTTGGAATAGTGGTTCTGATTGCTTTAAGAAGCTGGGAGGCGATCAAACTCTATGAACGGCGTGCTCCTTTGGAAGGCGTGGCTATGAGTTTCATGCGCGTTGATGAACTAGCTCAACGCTTAAAAGAACGTGTCTTGGATCATGATGGCAAGGAATCGGTCTCTGACGAGGACTTAACGAGTCGAGCTCATAAAGAGGGGGCTTTTTCGCGACTGGTGGAGTCATTAGTAAAGCGTTTGACTGGGGTGAGGGTCGAAAATTAGACCTGTTAGGTTTAAGTACTTTGATGTTGTCCG
>JAHHRF010000001.1 GCA_020025955.1 Sutterella sp. | reverse complement strand
TTGCGCCCGGGTGCCGAATTAACGGCACACAACCATGTGGGCAATTTCGTAGAAATTAAGAACGCGATCGTGGGCGAAGGCTCCAAGATCAATCATTTGACGTACGTTGGTGACGCGGATGTGGGCGCTCGTTGCAACATTGGGGCAGGGGTGATTACCTGCAATTACGATGGGGCGAACAAGCACCGTACCGTCATTGGCGACGATGTCTTCGTGGGGTCGGGCGTTAAGCTCGTTGCGCCCATTAATGTGGGCGATGGTGCGACGATTGGTGCCGGTGGCGCCGTGCGCAAAGCCGTCCCCGCGGGCGAATTGACCGTGGTCATGAGTCAGCAACGGGTCATTCCTGGCTGGACTCGCCCGACGAAGACCAAGAAATAACAGGAGCATAGGACTATGTGTGGAATTGTAGCGGTTGCGGGGCTTAAGCCCGCCTCGGATTTATTGCTCACGGGCTTGCACCGTTTAGAGTACCGCGGGTATGACTCCTGTGGGATTGCCACCGTGGGCGAGAAAGGCCTTCAGGCGGTGCGCAGTGTCTCGCGTGTGAAAGAACTCGAAGCCCAAGTTGAAAGCGAAGCGGTGACGGGTCCCATTGGGATCGCGCACACCCGTTGGGCCACTCACGGGGAACCGGCCGTGCGCAATGCGCACCCCATGGTTTCTGACCATATCGCCCTGGTTCATAACGGCATTATTGAAAACTACCAAAGCCTTCGTTCGGAACTCATGGAGGCGGGTTACGTCTTTAAGAGCGATACCGACACTGAAGTGATTGCCCACTTGGTCAATCAGTACTACGAAGGGGACTTGTTGCGTGCCGTTGAGCAAGCCGTGCTTCGCCTTCGTGGGAGCTATGCCATTGCCGTGATTTCCGAGCGTGAGCCCCACCGTTTAGTGGCTGCTCGCCATGGCTCCCCCATGGTCTTAGGGATTGGCAAGGATGAGCATTACATTGCCTCGGATGCCGTCGCGGTGGCGGGCGAAACCGACCAGATCGTTTACTTAGAAGACGGTGACGTGTTGGACGTGAAGCCTGAAGGGTTCCGCATCTTCGCGCGTCAGGACTATAGCTTTGTGGAAACGGAGCGTCCCGTTCGTGTGGTGCACGCCTTTGCGGGCGCTGTGGACTTAGGACCCTATCGCCACTACATGCAAAAGGAAATCTTTGAGCAGCCCCGTGCGGTCGCAGACACCTTAGAAGGGATTGGCAGTTTCTTGCCCGCCATCTTTGGTACCAAAGCAGAAACGTTGTTCCCGCAGGTGCGTCGTGTCCTCTTCTTAGGGTGCGGCACGAGCTACTACGCGGCGTTAACGGCCAAATACTGGATTGAAGAATTAGCGGGGATTCCTTGCGAAGTCGAAATCGCGAGCGAATACCGTTACCGCACCTCGGTGCCGAGCGATGACACCCTCGTGGTGACCATTTCGCAGTCCGGGGAAACGGCGGATACCTTGGCGGCTTTGCGTCATGCCCGTGACACCTTGGGGATGACGAAGACGTTGACGATCTGTAATGTCCCCACGTCGGCCATGGTGCACGAAAGTGAAATGGCCTACATCACGCGTGCGGGCGTCGAAATCGGGGTGGCTTCCACCAAGGCCTTCACGACGCAGTTGACGGCACTCTACTTATTGGCCTTGGTCTTAGCCAACGTCAAGGGTCGCTTAACCAACGAGCAAATTGCCGAAGAGCGTGCGCATTTGGCGCATTTACCCGAAGCCATCCGTGCGGTCTTAGCCTTAGAAGAAAAGATCGTTGATTGGGCAGGGCGCTTCTCGCCCAAGCACCATGCGCTTTTCTTAGGGCGTGGCGTGCATTACCCCATCGCGATGGAAGGGGCGTTAAAACTCAAGGAGATCACCTACATTCACGCGGAAGCCTATCCTGCGGGTGAATTGAAGCACGGTCCCTTGGCCCTGGTGGACCAGGAAATGCCCGTTGTGACGGTGGCCCCGAACGATGCGCTCTTAGAAAAATTAAAGAGCAACATGCAAGAAGTGCGTGCCCGTGGCGGTGAACTCTATGTCTTTGCCGATGCGGATACCCGCATGGAAAGTGAAGACCGTCTCCATGTGATCCGTATGCCAGAGCACTACGGTCGTCTCTCGCCCATTTTGCATGTGATTCCGTTGCAGCTTCTCGCCTACCATACGGCGTTGGCACGTGGCACGGACGTGGATAAGCCCCGTAATCTCGCTAAGAGCGTGACGGTGGAATAAAACGTTCACACCCAAAAACGAAAGGCCTTGTTCGAACGCGTTGTCGGACAAGGCCTTTGTGCATTTCTCCCTCTTCTTTTTCGTGAGCGGCGGGGGGAGGGGGGCTTTCTTACGCCCGCCCCGAGGGTTAGCTTCCTGCCAAGAACGTGCGAATCCCCGAGCCCATAAACTGCACACCAATGCAGATTAATAAAAAGCCCATGAGTTTACTCAATACCAACGAGCCCGAGGGCCCTAAACGGCGGGTGAGCCCATCGGAGTAGCGCATCATGGCCCAGGACGCGAGCGACGTGCACACAATCGCGGCCAGGGTCCAGCCCACGGCAATCGCGATGTCACGATAGGCCTGAAGTTCAGCGATTTCGGTAGAAAAACCAATCACCACAGCGATGGTCCCCGGGCCCGCAATCCCTGGCATGGCAATGGGGAAGAAGGCGTAATCGTCCTTGTCACGACGCACAATCGGCGCCTTATTCGGAGAAGACCCGCCAAAGAGCATTTGGTAGCCAATGGCGGCCACTACTAAGCCCCCTGAAATACGCAAGGCCCCGTAGGAAATCCCAAAGAAGGCCAAGAGCATATTGCCCGCGATCAAGCTCACCGCCATGATGATGCAAGCGTAAATGGCGGACCAATTGGCTTGTTGACGGCGATGTTTTTCGCTCATCCCTTGCGTCAGGCTCACAAAGAGCGGCAATTTCGAGAGCGGATTCGAGATGACCAGTAAGGAGACTAACGCCCCTAAAAAATACTGAAAATGAATGGTTTCCAACATGGCGGAAAAGGATGGAAAAAGGGGGAGAAACACCCCGAAGGAAAAGTTCAGACAGATTAGGTCAAAGGCCAGGGCTTTGCAAGTGAGGCCTAAAAATATTCACATTGGGGGCTTTAAGCGAGCGCGAAATTCTGCAATAATCTGAACGCTCATTCAGTTTCTTTAGGATCCCCTGATCGTGCTTGATTTCAGGCCCTCGGGCGTGGACCAAAGAAACCTTTTGTTTTTTCTACTCTACGTTGTGAACTCTTATGAAAAATTCCGTACGTCCTATGCGTTTAACGGCCACGGTGTTGGCCCTCTTAGCGCCGATGGCTTTCTTGTCGGGTTGTAACAAGGAAGCACCGAAACAGGGTGGGGCGCGTAAAATGCCGCCCGCTCAGATTACGGTGGTCACGGCCGAAGCCAAAGACCATGAATTAACCTCGGTTTTGCAGGGGCGCACGGAAGCGGCGGTCTCGGCTGAAGTCCGTCCTCAGGTCAATGGTCTGTTAAAGAAGCGCCTCTTCAAGGAAGGCGATCGTGTGCAAGCCGGTCAGCCCTTGTATGAAATTGATGACGCCCAGTACAAAGCGCAGCTCTTAAGTGCTAAAGCGCAACTTTTGTCCGCACGCGCTCAGTTAACGAAGGCCACTAACGACGCCCGTCGTAGCCAGCGCTTGTTAGCGGCTAAAGCCGTCAGCGCTCAGGCAAACGACGCTGCGCAGGCTCAGTTAGAAGCCGCCAAGGCCCAGGTGGAAGCTGCGCTCGCGCAGGTGGAAACGGCGCAGATCAACATGCAGTACACCAAGGTACTTTCGCCCGTGAGCGGGATTGCTGGGCGCTCGAGCGTCACGGAAGGCGCGTTGTTAACCGCTTACCAGGGGCCAGCCTTGGTGACGGTGGAGCAGCTCGATCCGATGTACGTGCGTTTGAATCAGCCGGTGCGCGCCGTGTTGGATTTGGACGCCCTTCGTAGTACGGGTGCCTTAAAGACGGACCCTCAAGCCATGCGCGTGACGATTACGTTACCGGATGGCACGCAATACAGCGAAACGGGCTTGATGGACTTCGCGGGTAAGACCGTGGATTTAGGTACGGGTACGGTGAATCGTCGTGCGACGGTCGCCAACCCCAAGGCGGAATTGTTGCCGGGCATGTTTGTGACGGCCACGGTCGTGGAAGGCATTCGTCCGAATTCGATTGCGTTACCCAAGCAGTGCGTGATGCACGACCCCAAGGGCAATGCCTACGTGTGGGTCGTTGATGAAAAGAGCGCCGTCACGGTTCGCCCCGTCGTGGTCGAATCGAGCTTAGGGACCGACTGGTTACTTTCCTCCGGGGTGAAGTCGGGCGAAAAGGTCGTCTTTGAAGGCTTCCAGCGTACGCGTCCGGGCGCTACCGTTTCGGCAACGGAACGTGGTCAAAAGCCCGTGATGCCCGAAATCGATCCCAAGACGGGTAAGCCGGTTGAAAAGCGCTAATCAATAAGGATTCGGTATGTTTTCACGTTTTTTTATTGAGCGCCCCGTCTTTTCGTGGGTGATTGCCATCGGCATCATGTTGGCCGGCTTGCTCGCCATCATGAATTTGCCGGTGAGCCAGTACCCCAACATTGCGCCGCCTCAGATTTCCATTACGGCGACCTATCCGGGGGCGGACGCCCAAACGGTGCGTAACGCCGTCACGCAGGTGATCGAACAAAACCTCACCGGGTTGGATGGCTACCTCTACATGAATTCGGGCTCCGATGCGACGGGCTCGAGCAACATCGTCGTCACGTTTGAGTCGGGGACGGATCCGCAGTTAGCGCAGGTTCAGGTTCAAAACAAGATTCAAACGGTGATGAGCCGCTTACCGCGTGCAGTCCAGCAAATGGGCGTGCATGTGGACAAGACCAGTGCCAACACCTTGATGGTGGCCAGTTTTGTCAGTAAAAACGGCACCTTTAACCAGGCCGACTTAGGGGACTTCTTAGTCACCAACATTAAAGAACCCCTCTCTCGCGTTGAAGGCGTGGGTGACGTGACGGTCTTCGGGACCCCGTACGCTATGCGTATTTGGTTGGACCCCAATAAGCTTGCTTACTACAACTTGGATCCCAACGACGTGATCCGTGCGGTCAATGCGCAAAACGTGCAGATTGCTGCAGGGAAGTTGGCAGGGTCCCCCACGGACGGCTTCCAGCCGATTACGGCCACGATTAGCGCTGACAGTTTGTTGTCGACGCCGGAAGAATTCCGTCAGATCTTCATTAAGGCCGATCCTAACGGTGCCGTGGTGCACTTAGGGGACGTGGCTGAGGTGAAGGTTGGTCAACAGATGTACATGACCAATGCCCGCTACCAGGGGTTCCCTGCGAGTGGTATTGGCATTAAGTTGGCATCGGGCGCTAACGCCATGCTCACCGCTGAGCGCGTTCGTGCGAAGTTGGATGAATTACAGCCCACCTTCCCGGAAGGGGTGGAATACGTGATTCCGTATGACACGACCCCCTTCGTGAGCGCTGCGCTCCATGAAGTGGTGAAGACCTTGATGGAAGCCATTGTGCTTGTGGTCTTGGTGATGTTCCTCTTCTTGCAGAATTTCCGTGCCACCTTGATTCCGACCATTGCGGTGCCGGTGGTGCTTTTAGGGACCTTTGCTGCGATTTCGGTCTTTGGCTACTCCATTAACGTTTTGACGATGTTTGCCATGGTGCTCGCCATTGGGCTCTTGGTGGACGACGCGATTGTGGTCGTGGAAAACGTTGAACGTGTGATGCAAGAGGATCAGACGGACGCGAAAACCGCCACGATTAAGTCGATGGGGGAAATCCAGTCGGCACTCGTGGGGATTGCCTTGGTGCTCTCCGCCGTGTTCATCCCGATGGCCTTCTTTGGTGGGTCCACGGGGGTGATTTACCGTCAGTTCTCGGTGACGATTGTCTCTGCGATGGCGTTGTCGGTTGTGGTCGCGTTGACCTTGACGCCGGCCTTGTGTGCGACCTTCTTAAAGATCGATCCTAACCACGGTGAAAAGAAGGGCTTCTTTGGGGCCTTCAATAAGGGCTTTGACCGTTTAACGGAAGCTTGCCGCGTGGGCACGGGGGTCTTGATTCGTCGTTGGCGTTGGATGATGGTGATTTACGCAGGGCTCCTGGCGTTCTTGAGCTATGGCTTTGTGAAGATGCCTTCGGCCTTTATGCCGTCGGAAGACCAGGGCACCCTCTTGATGATGACGATTTTGCCGGATGGCGCCACCTTAGAGCGTACCGATAAGGAATTGGCCAAGGTTCAGAACCTCATCAACCAGACGGAATCCAAGAATATTGACCAGTCCTTTATGGTCAGCGGCTTCTCCTTTGCAGGGAGCGGCGACAACATGGGCTTGGGCTTTATTAAGTTGAAGGATTGGTCGGAACGTACCGAACCGTCGCAGTCCATCATGGCCATTCAGCGCCGTTTGATGGGCACGCTCTTTATGAGTCCGGAATTCCAGCAGGCCCAGACCTACATCTTCCCCTTGCCGCCGGTGCCTAGCCTCGGTGTCTCGGACGGGTTTGACTTCTACATTCAGAATAACGGCCCCGAAAACCATGAAGAATCCATGCGTTTATTGGGTCAGTTCTTGATGAAGGCCAACCAGGATCCGCGCTTGAAGATGGTTCGTCATAACAGCCAGTCGGATGCCTCGCGCATGAAGTTAAAGATCGATCGTGAAAAGCTCGCGGTCTATCAGTTGGACCCCAATGCGGTGCATCAGACGATCGGGACGGCCTTGTCGGGGACCTATGTCAACGACTACCTCGATCGCGGTCGTATTAAGCAGGTTTGGGTTCAGGGTAACGCCGCGTCGCGCATGACGCCTGAGGAAATCCTCAACTGGAAAGTGCGCAACATGAAGGGCGAAATGGTGCCCTTGCGCTCGGTCGCTACCTTGACGTGGGACTACGGTAGCCCCCGCTTAGAAAGCTTTAATGGGTTGCCGGCCATGAACATTCAAGGGACGCCGGCCGCTGGGGTTGCCTCCTCGGAAGCTATGGAGGTGGTTGAATCCTTAGTGGCTGAAGTCTTCCCCGCTACCTATTCGGTCGCTTGGAATGGCGTTTCCTATCAGGAAAAAGTCTCGGGTGAACAAGGTCCTGCGCTCTTCTTGATTTCGCTTCTGGTGGTGTTCTTGAGTCTGGCTGCACTTTATGAAAGCTGGACCGTGCCGTTTGCCGTGCTCTTTGTGATTCCTTGCGGGGTCGTGGGGGCGCTGGGGCTCACGTGGGCCTTCGGGTTAAGTAACGACGTCTACTTTAAGGTCGGGCTCTTAACCACGATGGGGCTGGTGAGTAAGAACGCAATTTTGATTGTGGAATTCGCGAAAGAATTCGTGGAACAAGGCAAAGACAGTGCCCATGCCGCTATGGAAGCCGTGCGTGTGCGTCTTCGTCCGATCATCATGACGTCGTTGGCCTTCGGGTTAGGGGTCTTGCCCTTAGCCATCGCAACGGGCCCGGGTGCTGGGGCGCAAAACGCCATCGGTACGGGGGTCTTAGGCGGGATGTTAGCTGGCACCGTTCTCTGTGTCCTTTTCGTTCCGGTCTTCTACGTCTTAGTCTTGACGGTGGCTCGCTTTAAGGCCCGTGAGACGCAATCGTAAAAAGGGAAATTAATGATGAAAAAAACGCCCCTGATGATCTTGCCGTTAGTCTCGGCCCTCTTTTTGTCGGGTTGCGTCAACTTGGCGCCTGACACCGTGGTTCCCGCCGCCCCCATTGCCTCGGCTTGGGAAGCGAGCGCGGTAGAAACGACCACCGCTGTGAAGCCCTGGCGTGACATGGTCACCGATGAGCGCTTAGCGCAGTTGATTGACTTAGCGATCAAAGAAAGCCGTGATGCACGCGTCTCCGCGCTCAAGGTGAAGAAATTAGAAGCCCTCTACGGGGTGGCGCGTTCTTCGCGTGTACCGAACCTCGGGGGGACGTTTAGAAACGCCACCTCGCGCTCGGCTGACCGCTTCTCGCCCACTGGTGAAGGGCACATTACGCACGCCTATGGCGCAAGCTTGGATGCGCTCGCCTTTGAAGTGGACTTCTTCTCGCGCGTGAAAAACTTAAGTGACGCGGCACTTGAAAACTACTTAGCGAGCGAAGAGGGGCACCATGCCTTTATGAATGCCCTCATCGTGCGCGTCGCCGCCCTCTGGTTTAAGGTCGGGGCTGATCAGGCGCTTTTGTCCACGCAAAGCACGCTCTTGACGGCTCAGCGTGAAAACGCCCGTTTGGTGGAAGCCTCCTATAAGGCGGGGGCCGCTACCGAATTGGCCCTGGAGCAGTCGCGCTCTATCGTCCATAGCTTAGAAGCGGACGTGGAAGTGGCACGTCGAACTTTAGCGACGGACCGCTCGGCGTTGAACCTCTTGGTTGGGGCGACGGTTCCTGATGAATGGCTTCCCACCAAGGTGGAATCGAGCGCTTGGGCTGAGCCCCGCATGCTCGATGGCACCCCGAGTGAGGTGCTCTTAGCGCGTCCTGACGTGCGTGCTGCCGAAGCCAACCTTCGTGCTGCGAACGCCAACATTGGGGCAGCGCGTGCGGCGTTTTTCCCGCGTGTGACCTTAATGGGGAGCGTGGGCAGTAACGGTCTTCAGCTCTCGGACGTCTTTAACGCGGGCACCGGTGTCTGGTCCTTTACCCCCTCGGTTTCTATCCCGATCTTTATGGGCGGGGCCAATCGCTCGCGCTTAAAGGCCGCTGAGATTGATCGCGATATGGCGGTGGCCTCCTATGAGCAGACCATTCAGAAAGCCTTTAAGGAAGTCGCTGACGCCTTGATTGGCTTACAGACGAGTGAAGCCGAAGTGAAGGCACGTCAGTTGTTGGTGAAGACCAATGAACGCGCCTATACGCTCGCTAAACTTCGCTACGACGAAGGCGCTGCCTCCTTTACGGATGTGATCACGGCTGAACAAACCTACGTGAAGAGCATTCAAGGGGAGTTGGCTGCTCAACTCGAAGACATGAACGCGCGCTTATCGCTTTACAACGCCTTAGGGGGCGGTTTAGCGAAGGAGGGAGCGGATGACACGCGCGAGTAAGCAGCTGGCACGTAGCACCTCGCGACGCTCGGAGATTTTGCATCGCGCGGCGGACTGTTTCTTTGAAAACGGGTTCCAGCGCACGACCTTGCGTGACATTGCCAAAGCCTGTGGCACGAGCGTGGGTCAGATCTACTATTACTTCCGTAATAAAGACGAAATCATCGAGAAGATCGTTGAGGAATATACGACTGACTTTGTGGACTATCTGACGGACCAAAACAAAACGGATTGGACGGATGAGGTCGCCGGGCGTGAGCGCTTAGGGCAAACGGTGGACTATTTTCTCAATAGTCAATCGGGTCGCTTTGCACTCATGATCATGCACGAGTCCTTGCAAAAGGAACCCTTGCATAAGCAGTTGCAAGAGTGTGGTCAACGTATTCGTCGTCACTTAACGGAGCAGTGCTTCCCGAAGCGCCATGACGATTTGCCGGAAGTCGACGTCTACGCGCGTATTAGTATTCTCTGTAGCCTCTTAGAAGGGCTTCGCATTAGTTCGGTCTACATGGTGCCTGAGCAACGCGCTCGCACCCGTGAGGCCGCGGTGGAGTGTCTCTACACCTTGATTAAGAGCGGCTACTAATCCAATGAAAAAGGTCCCCAACTTGGGGACCTTTCTTCTTCGTGCGTGTTAGTGCGAAATCGCCGTAAAGAACGGGTGACCGTTACGGTTAACGTAGAAAAGCAATTCCTTGGCGGCGTCAAAGCGCTTTAAGTCCGCTAAGGCCTTCACGGGCACGGAATTAATCGAGGTGACGATGTCGCCTGGGCGCAATTCCGAGGGGCCCGTCACATGCGTCACACGCACCCCGTCCCCTTCATTCGGGGCTAAGGCGCGAAAGCTAATGCCTTGAAGTGTCGCCGTGGGTTCTTTTTTCGCGACCTGCTGGGGCTTAGGCGCTTCTAACGTCGCGGTTACCGTTTGCGTCGCTTTATTGCGTACAAAGGTCACCGTTACCGTGTCGCCTGGCATTGTTTGCGCTAACACCGCGGGGAGTTCCGCCGCATTAATTAAGGCTTGACCATTGAGGGCGGTAATGACGTCGCCCACTTTTAAGCCCGCCTTCTGCGCCGCGCCAGAGACTGACGTTAAGAGCGCCCCTTGCGCTCGCGTGAGCCCTAAGGTGTGGGCAAGCGCGCGATCGACGTTTTGGGTACCAACCCCCAAGACCCCGGCTTCGACTTTGCCGTTTGCGAGTAACGCGGCTTTCACCTTTTGAATAACGTTAATCGGGGTGGCTACGGGGAGGTTAAGCCCCGCGGTCACGCGATAGGATTGCATGCCAATCACGTCGCCCGAGGCGTTAAAAAGCGGGGCCCCTGCCATGAGGCTGCGCGCCGGCGCATCAATTTCAAAGTGCGGGGTATGGCGAGGCGACGCGTCTGCGGGCGTGACGCCTGCAATCAATCCACGCATGATGGTGGTCGAAGGACCCGTGAGGTTCCCTAAGGTAGCGACCCAGTCGCCCGAAGAAACCGCGTCGGAATTCCCCAATTTGAGGGCGGGCCACGCTTTCCCTTCCACGCGAATTAAGGCTACGTCGCTCGGTAAATCCACGCCGAGCACTTCGCCCTTGACGGTGCGGCCGTCCGTTAACGTGACGGATACGGTGCGAGCGTCGCCTAGCGCCCGCGCGCTTGTGAGAATTAAGCCGTCGCGATCAATGAAAAAGCCCGTCGTGTTAGCTTCGTCGCCCTGATGAAAGGCTTCGACGTGCACATCGACCCCAAACTGGCGTAAGAGCTCTAACCCGGGCACTTCATCCACATCGGAATTAAAGTGCGTGGCACCCTCACTCGTTTTAATGTTCACCACGGCCAAGCTTTGGGACTTCGCCAGGGCGGCAAAGTCAGGGATCGCGGTGACGGTGGACAGGAGACTGGCGTGACTCGTTAGCGGAGCGCCGAGAAGCGTAAGACTGACGGCAGCCGCCGTAAAGAGCGTTTTCATGGGCATCCTTCGTTGGAAAAAGAGAGAGAAAGAATGGGGGTGTCAAACGACACCACCCCTTCAAGCCTACGCGAGGTGAGGCGGAAAAAACGTAACCGAATGCAAGGGTGTTATACGGAAAGCGTCGGACCGGTGCGCGGGAGACGGATTCTAAAGGTGGTCCCTCGCCCATCGAGCCCATCGTCAATTTCGATTTGCCCGTGGTGAATGTCGGTAATGCGTTTCACAATGGCAAGCCCCAAGCCCGTCCCTGAGGTTTT
The DNA here is from genome assembly GCA_020025955.1 of Sutterella sp. Taxonomy (GTDB): domain Bacteria; phylum Pseudomonadota; class Gammaproteobacteria; order Burkholderiales; family Burkholderiaceae_F; genus Sutterella. The sequence continues at coordinate 88,369 of JAHHRF010000001.1, read as the reverse complement.
CGTTCCTAAGGCACGATAGAAGCGGTCAAAGACGCGTTGGCGCTCCTCGGGCGCAATCCCGGGACCATTGTCACGAATCTCAATCACGCTCATGACGCCCTCGGTAAAGCTCGCCAACTCAATGCGACCGGCCTCCGGCGTATACCGAATGGCGTTATCCGTGAGGTTGGTCACCAGCAGTCGAATGGCGTCTTCCATCCCTTCGGTGGTGGCCGCTTCCGTTTTCGTAGAGATGGTGATGGCTTTTTGCCCTGCAATCGGGCGCATGTATTCCGCCACCCCTTCACAGAGCTGCTCTAAGTGCACGGTGGAGACGGGCCGTTCTGAAGCGTCCGGATCCAAGCGCGCCAGCGTTAAGAGCTGTTCCACCAAGCGCGTCGCACGATTGATCCCATCGTTCATCTTTTCCAAATACTTGGCCTGCTTTTCCGGGTCCTTGGTGCGTTGCGCCATTTGAAGTTGCAGCTTTAAAGCCGTTAATGGCGTACGCAATTCGTGCGCGGCATCCGAGGCAAAGCGCTGTTGAGCGGAGAGACTTTCTTTGAGGCGGTCCATTAACTGATTAATGGAGAGCACGAGCGCCTCTAATTCTGAGGGAAGCTTCTTCGTGGAAATGGGCTCAAGCGACGTCGGGGAGCGTCGGGCAACGGAGCGCGCCGTGCGCTCCAAGGGGGAAAGCCCTTCGCCGACGACTAACCACACAGCAATCGCGATAAAGGGCAATAAAAAGCACAAGGGTTGCAGCACACGAAAGGCAGCGGAGGCGGCCAAATCGGTTCGCACCGTCATGTTTTGCCCCACCGTGATGATGTAGGGGCCACTCGTCATGGAGTAGAGGCGCCAGTTGTTGCCTTCAATGCGCTCATTGGCAAAGCCTGTGATTTCAGGCAACGGCAACGGGTGTTTGCCATGGGCGTGCCAGACGGTGTTGTGTGACGAGTCGTAGACCTGCGCCACCAATTCCGAATTGCGGGCCCCTTCAATGAGCGTGAGCTGGCCGAGCGCATCCGGGTCGCGCGAGGCGAGCAGCGTCCCGGCTAAGCTCTCGGCCGTGTCTTGCAAGTGATTATCGAGAAACTCATTGAATTCAGCCTGCGCCGAAAAGAAGGTCGCCGTAGCCGTGGTGAACCCGGCAATTAAGAGGGCACCAATCAAGGTTAAGAGGAGTTTTCGACGGATACTCGACATTTAGGTTTCCAGGATGTAACCCACACCGCGAACCGTTTTGATCGCGTTGTCGGCGAGTTTCTTGCGCAAGTGGTGAATATGGACTTCGATGGCGTTCGAGCCCACGGTGTTGTCCCAGTTGTAGAGCTTTTCTTCGAGCTGGTTGCGGCTCCACACCACGCCAGGGCGCTCTGCCAAGGCGGTTAAGAGGGCGTACTCTTTGCTCGACAAAATGACGGGCTTGCCGTCGTAGGCAACTTCGCGGGTCGCAGGCGCAATCGTTAAGAGCCCACGCGTAATCACGGGGTCAGCGCGACCGGCAGAGCGACGAAGGAGCGCGCGGATTCGGGCCGACAATTCATCCAAGTCGTAGGGCTTGATGAGGTAGTCGTCAGCACCACTGTCGAGCCCCTGGACGCGGTCGTCCACGGTGTCGCGTGCGGTGGTCACCAAAATGGGGGTGGCGTCATTGCGAGAACGCACTTCGCGCAACACCTGAAGGCCGTCTAAGCCAGGCAACCCCAAGTCGAGAATGACTAAGGAAAAGGGCGTGGTGCGCAACGCCAAGATGGCGGACTGGCCATCGGTAACCCAGTCCACGGCATAGTCTTCACTTTCGAGAAAGTCGACGACACTCTCGCCGATCATTTCGTCATCTTCTACTACAAGAATTCGCATGATGTGATGTCCTTGTTCGAGGGTCAGGGAACCAGTCACCGTCCTCGAAGCGGGTGAAAGAGAAATCGTTACGGTCAAATAACGAAGAATTCCTTTTATTTTAAGGATTTCTTTTCATTACGTCGAAAATAAACCGAGACGCCAATTTTGACTCATCAACGGGGATGTGGGAGTACAATCCAGCCACGATTCATTTTTTATTGAGACCCCTTATGGCTTTGGGCGCAACCATTTATAAAGCAACGATTGATATTTCCGATTTAGACCGCCAGTACTACGCCAATCACGTCTTGACGGTGGCCCGTCACCCCTCTGAAACCGAAGAGCGCTTAATGCTGCGCCTCTTGGCCTTTTGCTCGCATGCCGGGGAACGTTTGGAATTCGGTCGAGGGCTCTCCACGGAAGGGGAACCAGCGCTTTGGGAAATGGCCGATACGGGCGAGATTGCCCATTGGGTCGAAGTGGGTTGGCCGGATTTAAAGCAGGTTCGCCGTGCGGCGGGTAAATCCGAGAAGGTGACGATTCTCACCTATGGGGATGACAAAATCGGGCCCTGGTGGTCGTCCAACAAGGGCGACTTCGGGAAACTCAATAAATTGTCGGTCTACAGTGTGGATGATGCCACCGTGGAGCGTCTCTCCGCGATGGCATCAAGGAATATGCGCTTAGCCGTCACGATCCAAGATGGGGTCGTGTGGGTTAGCGATGATCAGGGCTCGTTGCAGGTGGAATACCAAATCCTCCAACCGGGTCCTTCGATTTAACGTCGTAGGCTATCGCCCATACGCCAGAAGGCGCCTTCGAGCGTGAGCCGAAGCTCAGGATCTTCGACGGTGTCCTCTAAGGCTTTGCGCATACAGATCATCCATTGATCACGCGCTTCGTCGTCAATGTGAAGGTGACGGTGATGTTCACGTAGCATGGGCATCCCGTGGCGTTCCAAATAGAGCGCGGGGCCACCCAGCCAACCGGTTAGAAACTCAATCATGCGGGTCTCGTACAGCGACATGTCGTCTTTGTAGAGGGATCGCAAGTGAGCCACTTCGGGCATCGTTTTGATGTTGTGAATATAGGCGTTGACTAACGCCACCACGCCAACTTCACCACCGAGCCGTGTATAAAGAGTGGGACTAGGGCCAGACACAGCGGTGTGATTCCTAACGTTAGAAGAACATTTTCCAAGACGCGACGCCAATCAACGTCCAGCCGACGAGGGGCAGTAAGCGCGCTAACCAAACGTTCTTGGGTTCAAACTGAAACCCATAGAACCAGCAGGCACTCATCCCAAACATCATCATCACCAGCCAGCCGTGAGGTACCGAGGCACTATCCTCTGCAATTAAGCGGGGGTAGAGCACGATGACCGCTACAACCGACGCAGCGAGCAAGAGCGAGAGCTTACGCGTCAAGGAAACAAAGAAGGACTCCGACGCGCCGGAGCGCGTCGAAGTGTTGTCATGGTTATTCGTCATGCTGGCTGAGCTTCATTTCGACGAGCGAAGCCAAAACCACGGCGAACAACAAACCCATAATCCAGTAGAAGTAAGACATACGTGTCCTCTTTAAGGGTTAGGGCTTGGGGGCCAAAACTTGGCACCCCAAACCAGCGTTGTCGATTAGTACAGCGAGTGCGTGTTCTTTTCGACCCATTCTTCGTTGAGCTTGCCAGCGAAGACCTTGTAGGCCCAAGCCGTGTAGAGCAAGACGATCGGAAGGATGGCGAGCGTCACAAAGAACATCACCTGAAGGGTGAGCTGCGAGCTCGTGCAGTCAAACATCGTCAACGACGCGTTGATGTTGTCGGTGCTCGGGAGCACGAACGGGAACATCCCAATCAACGGCGTCAAGATGATGCCGAGCATGCTAACCGAGGAGGCGATAACGCCCAAGCCAGGACGATTGGCACGCGTAAAGATCGCGCCCAATACCGCGCCCAACACCGCTAAGACCGGAACCGCCCAGAGAACGGGAACCGTCACGTAGTTGGTGAACCAGGCACCAGCCTGAAGTTCAACGGTCTTGGCTAAGGGGTTAGCGGGACCAGCCGGGTCAAGACCCGCCGTGGCAACGTAACCGTCGATATCGAACCAGACCCAGGCGCCAGCTGCAACGAAGAGAATCGCCACAACCCAGCCCAAGAGGCTAGCCGTCATCTTAGCGCGAGCCTGAAGTTCGCCCACCGAGCGCAACGTCAAGTAGTTGGCGCCGTGGAAGACGATCATCAACAAGCTGATGACACCGCACAATAAACCGAACGGGTTCAAGAGACCGAAGAAGGAGCCCGTGTAGATCGGACGAAGGGTTTCGTCGATCGTGAAGGGCACACCCTGAAGGAGGTTACCGAAGGCCACACCGAAGATGATCGGGGGCACAGCGGAGCCCACAAACAAGGCCCAGTCCCAAACGGCACGCCACTTCGGGTCATTGATCTTGGAACGGTAGTCAAAGGCGACCGGACGCAAAATCAACGCGAAGAGCACGATCAACATGGCCCAGTAGAAGCCCGAGAACGCGGTAGCGTACATGATCGGCCAAGCGGCAAACATGGCACCGCCCCCGGTCAACAACCACACCTGATTGCCGTCCCAGTGGGGGGCAACCGAGTTGATCATAATGCGACGTTCGTTGTCATTCTTACCCAAGAACGGGAGGAGCGAACCCACCCCCATGTCCTGGCCGTCCATGATGGCGAAACCGACGAGCAATACGCCGATAAAGAGCCACCAGATAACTTTGAGGATTACATAATCAATCATGATGTTCTCCGGGGCTTATTTCTGTTCGAAGTGATAGCGACCGGTACCCAAGGAGCTCGGGCCCTTGCGTGCAGCACGCGTCATCAACATCACTTCCACAACGATCAAGGCCGTGTAGAGGAGGGCAAAGCCAAAGAGCGAACCAATCAAGTCACCCGTGGACAAAGCCGAGACCGACAAGTGGGTCGGAAGCACGTCGTAAATCGTCCAGGGCTGGCGGCCGTACTCAGCGATGAACCAACCACATTCGATGGCGATCCAAGGCAAGGGCAAGGACAAGAGCGCCAAGCGCAAGAACCCACGCTTTTCAAGAAGCGTATTCTTCACGGAGTAGAAGAGACCGAAGACGAAGAGGGCAACGAGCACCATGGCGGAGCCCACCATCACGCGGAAGGTCACAAACATCGGGGTCACGGCCGGGATCGTATCCAAGGCTGCCTGATGAATCTGTTCTGCCGTCGCGTCGGCCGGGTTTTCAACGTAGCGCTTCAAGAGTAAGCCATAGCCCATATCCGGCTGAACGGCCTTGAATTCGGCTAAGAGTTCAGCGTTCTTGGGATCCTGACGGAGCTGTTCAAGAAGAGCCAAAGCCTTCTGGCCATTGACGATACGGGTCTGAGCCGTTTCGATCAATTCCTTCACGCCCGGGATTTCCTGGCTGAAGGTGCGCGTCCCGATAAGACCCATTAAGCCGGGCACTTCAATGGTGGCGGCATTGGTCATCTTTTCTTCGTTCGGGATGGCAAAGAGCTTCAAGGCGGCGGGAGCGGGTTCCGTTTCCCACATGGCTTCCATCGTCGCGATCTTAGCGGGCTGGTCACGCGTGACCAAGTAGCCCGATTCGTCGCCCATCTGGATGGTCAACAACGAAGCCACGACGCCAAAGACAGCGGCCATGCGGAAGCTGGACTTCGCAAAGGGCACGTCCTGACGACGTAAGAGGTAGTAGGCAGAAATCGCCATCACGAAGACGGCGGAGCACATGTAGGCGGAGCCCACGGTGTGCACGAACTTAGCCTGGGCCCAGTCGCTCGAGAGCACGGACCAGAAGTTCGTCATTTCCATACGCATCGTCACGGGGTTGAATTCCGAGCCGACGGGCGCCTGCATCCAAGCATTGGCCACCAAAATCCACAATGCGGACAAGTTGGAGCCTAAGGCCATCAAGAAGGTGGCCAACAAGTGCTTGTTCTTGGAAAGCTTATCCCAGCCAAAGAAGAACAAACCGATGAAGGTCGATTCCAAGAAGAAGGCCATTAAGCCTTCAATGGCTAAGGGAGCACCGAAGATATCGCCGACGTAGTGCGAGTAGTAAGCCCAGTTCGTACCGAACTGGAATTCCATCGTAATACCGGTGGCGACACCGAGTGCAAAGTTAATGCCGAAGAGTTTGCCCCAGAAGCGGGTCATGTCTTTATAGACTTGCTTGCCGGTCATGACATAGGTCAGTTCCATGACGACAAGGAGGAAAGACATCCCCAAGGTCAGGGGGACAAACAGGAAGTGGTACATCGCCGTCAGAGCGAACTGAAGACGAGACAGGTCAACAAGATCAGCGGAGATCATTGAGGACTCCTGATGTAATTAATTAGGGGTTTTAGGGGTTGTTTCGGTCGGAGCCCCAAGCAGCACATTGCCGACAGTGTCAGGCGTTACGCTGGGTCGATGGCTAGGACTGAAGAAGAAATACCAGATGCCGAAGATCACAGCTAACTTCAGACAAATAACCAAAATGATTTCAAAAATTAAAGAGGGTTTTTTCTTCATTTCAGTTAACGGTCAAAAAGTGAGTCCATGAAGTTGGGGGAGATCTAGCTTTCTACGAGTGTCATAGTAACGAGTTCTCATCCCCTCTGACCAACTCTACGAACATAAAAGGGGAGATTTTCTGCATTAAATCTTGTGTTGTGTCAGAATGAATGACACATTGGCACATCTTGATGGCATAAATGACAGTCTCCCCAGAATTACAAACCCTAATTGACACAATCGAAGCCCCTTATTTAATGGTGCGACCGGACTATACCGTGGCCTATGCGAATACCGCATTTGTCAAGCGTTTCGGACGATATGACTATGCGGGTCGACACTGTTATGAACTGCTTTTCCATCGCCCGTCGCGTTGTTCAGAGTGTGGTCAGGCTTGTCCCCTTGATGTTTCTAGCGTTACAGGGGAAAAAGCCCAAACCTTGCAACAGGTTCTATCCTCAAATGGGGAGCGTCTCTATGAGTTAGAAAGTACGCCAATCAAACGGGCAGACGGCAAGACCGTTTTCTATCTAGAACGCATTGAAGATCGCAGTTCGACAAAAGAACTTTTACAGAGTGAAGGGCTCGTCGCCGAGTCCGAATCGGTGCGTGCGCTCTTGAAAAAAATGGCCCGCGTGGTGACGCGTGACACGCCGGTGCTGCTCCTCGGCAAAAAGGGGACGGGGAAAGAAGTCTTTGCACGCCTCTTGCATGAAAACTCCCGCCGTGCGGCGCACTCCTTTTTGCATTTGGACTGCGCAACCTTGGATGAGGATGTGCTCTGTGATGAGTTACTCCACTCCGTTGGTAACGACTTAGCTGGCGGCACCCTGTATTTAAGTGACGTGGCGGAACTCACCCCCGCCATGCAGTATGTGGTCCTCCGACTTTTGGAAACGGGGCATGTGGCCCCGCGCGGACGTATGGCCTCGCAAATTGCGGACTTACGTGTGATTGCGTCCACTCGTGAGGATTTGGGCGCGCTCGTAGAGGCTGGCGCCTTCCGAGAAGACCTCTTTTACCGGTTGTCGGTTTGTCGCTTTGAAGTGCCCGCCCTAGCGCAACGCCGCGCGGACATTCCTGAGTTAGCCCGCATTTTGCTCACCAAGATCCCCGGGGGTGAACGGTTAACTTTGAGTGACGAGGCCGTGGATACTCTTCTTCGTCGCGAGTGGCAGGGTAATGCCTACGAATTGCAAGCGACCTTAGAGCGCGCCGTGATCTTCGCCGACGGGGACGTGTTGGGCGAACAGGATGTTTGCTGGCAGCCAGGCGACACCGTCCGCGCGCCTGCGCGTGGGCAAGAGGCTGTGGACGAACGAAGTGAAGATGAGTTATTGGCACTGCGCCTTAAAAATTGGACGGGGACGCGCGCAGAGTTAGCCCAGCATCTGGGGGTAAGTGTGCGCACGCTCTATCGAATGCTTCGTCGCTTCGGACTCAATTAAGCCAACACACAAAAAAAGACCTGAATCGCCGATTGAGAGCGTTTCAGGTCTTTTTAACAAAAGCGCTTAGTTCGCGTTTTCGTTCGTTTCATCGTCCGTCATGTTAATACGGACAATGGGGGGCGCTACAGCCAGCGCTTCTTCTTTGACACCCCAGAGTTCTAATAAGTCGTCTTGCGAGGGGGCGCTGCCCGCGTCGCGTTCACGACGCTTCGAGAGCGAGGCACGAACTAACTTTTCCACCTGATCCAGGGGAAGGCAATTTAAGTCCGAGAAAGCGATACGGCAGTGGTCGACGTCGAGTAACGGAATTTGATCTGCGAATTCGTTCACAACGTCTTGCTCGGCAAAATAGAGCGTCAAAGCTTTTTCTTGAGACACGACAGCAAACAAAGGACCGTCCATCTCATAGAAGGCCAGGCCAAAGCGCATGCTTTCGCGAACGCCACGGGCGGATCGGCGAATCATACTGCACACACGCGCCATAGCAACACGACGGTCATTGGGAAGGCTTTGCAGATAGCCCCCCACCGTGGTAGCGGCTTGAACCATGAGTTCTCTCCGAAAAAACGTAAATCAGACTAATAATTTTACCAAAAATCCGCGATCCCCTCACTTCCAGAAGGAATAGGTCGCACTAAAGGGCACGGAAAGGCGTTTGCCGCGCTGACTAGGTGGGCATCCGCCCCAGGGAAGTCCGCCTTGGGCACGACTTCGAATGAGGGTTTTATAGGGGAGCGTATCACTGGTTACCTGAAAGCGGGCATCGGGGAGGTTTCGCCCCTGAAGGGGGGTGAGTTGTTTTTCTACACGAAGCCGTAGGCTTTGCTTGGCGTTAGATAACAATTGGTATTGATTTTCTTGCGTCCCCCAGAGGGTGCCTCGAGGCGTGGATAAAACCCCTGAAATTTGGTCGAATTTCCACCCCGTTTTTTGCCCATCATATTCACAGACCCAGTGAACTTTTCCCTTAATGGCGAGGGTTAGCGCGGGTTTCCCCTCAGGGCGGTCACGGTCTTGGGGGCCTTGAAGACTCAGGCACCCTGTCAGGGATAAACATGCCAACGAAAGGGTAAGCAGGGTCCCCTTTTTGGGGCGGGGAAAACGATAGGGCATCGGGGGCTCCTCCGAATGGTCAATCGAATAATGTTAGGGTCTGTGCTACCTTTAAGCTGAGAAGAAGTGCTCAGCTTTTAAATAGAGGGATGGATTCCTATAAAAAGAGAATCTTCACCCTCTCTCTTTTTTATGATACTGCCACCGTTTTTGTTTAAGACGAACTCGACCTACCCCTGAGGCGATTCGTTGGGGAAACGGTTTTTCCAGGAGATAGCAGTGTTTCAAATTCGATTACACGGTCGTGGCGGTCAAGGTGTTGTGACGGCGGCCGAAATGCTTGCGTTGGCAGGTTTTATGGAAGGTCACTACTCCCAGGCGTTCCCGAGCTTTGGTTCGGAACGTACGGGCGCTCCCGTGACGGCCTATGCCCGCTTTGCGGAAAAAGAAATTCGTTTGCGCGAACCGATTCTTGAACCCGATGTGGTCATCGTTCAAGACCGTACGCTCTTAGAGAGCGTGGACGTGTTCGCGGGCCTTAAAGACGACGGTTACGTCTTAATTAATTCCTCCACCACCCCGGAAGAGTTGGGGTTAGGTGACTTGGTAGCCCGTTTACCTCAAGGACACGTTGTGTGCGTGTCGGCTACGCAATTTGCCATGGAAAAGATTGGTCGACCCTTGCCGGGCGCCGGCATGTTGGCGGGGATGGCTGCGTTAACGGGCTCGATGAAGCTCGAGAGCGTGATCGCCGCCTACGGTGAAAAGTTTAAAGGGCGTATTGCTGAAGCGAATGCTGAAGTGGCGCAGTTAGCCTTTGAAGAAGTTGTCCGCAAGAAGGAGTCCAACCATGCTTAAGCAAATTGAAGGGAGCCAAGGGGTCGCCCAAGCGGTGGGGCTTTGCCGACCGGACGTGATCTGTGCCTATCCCATTTCCCCGCAGACCCACATCGTGGAAGCCTTGGGGAATTTATGCCGTAAAGGGGTGTTGCCCAACAGCGAATACATCAACGTGGAAAGCGAATTCGCTGCCATGTCGGTGGCCTTAGGGGCGTCCGCCGCTGGGGGTCGTGCCTACACGGCTACAGCTTCGCAGGGGCTCCTTTACATGGCCGAAGCCGTTTATAACTGCTCGGGGCTGGGGCTCCCTGTGGTGATGACGGTCGCTAACCGCGCCATCGGGGCACCGATCAATATTTGGAATGACCATTCGGACAGCCAGAGTCAGCGTGACTCGGGTTGGATTCAGCTCTTTTGCGAAACCAATCAGGATGCTGTGGACTTACATATCCAAGCGTTCCGTATTGCCGAAGAAACGAGCCTCCCGGTGATGGTCTGTATGGACGGCTTTGTGCTCACGCACGCCTTTGAACGTATGGACATTCCTGAGCAAGAGCAGGTGGACGCCTTCTTGCCGCCCTTCCAGCCGCGCCAGGTCTTAGACCCGAAGGATCCGTATTCGATCGGCGCCATGGTGGGGCCGGAAGCCTTTACCGAAGTGCGCTACATGACGCACCGTCGCATGAAAGAGGCCACCGCTTCGATTGAGCGTGCCTCGAAAGATTACGAAGCCATTATTGGGCGTAAGGCTGGGGGTCTACTTTCCACCTACCGTATGGAAGACGCAGAAGTCTGCATCTTCGCGTTGGGGTCGTTGTTGGGCACCATCAAGGACACGGTCGATGACTTACGCGAGCAGGGCTTAAAGATTGGGGTCGTGGGCTTGATTTCGTATCGTCCCTTCCCCTATGAAGCCGTGCGCGACGTTTTAAAGACGGTTCGCACCGTGGTCGTCATTGACCGCATGTTGAGTCCCTCTCAAGGGGGCGTGGTGTGCTTGGATGTGATGAGCGCCTTGCGTGGCTTAGCCGTGGAACAAAAGAGCGTGATCGCGGGCTTGGGCGGGCGTTCCGTCACGAAGGCCGCCCTTTCGAAGGTCTTCACCGAAGCCTACGAAGGGACCTTAGCGGACGAAACGATCCTCGACTTGGACGAAGAGCTCGTAGAGCGTCAGATGGCGCGAGAGGCCGCAGCTCACCATATTGGCCCCGTGGCCGAAGCCCTTAACCGTCACGTCGCCGAGCGTAAGCTTGAGGCGGGCGAGGAGATCTAAGATGTCGGAAGTGATTCACTTTTATCAAACGGGCACCTTCACGGTCGGTAACCGCTTATTAGAGGCCAATGAGCGTTCGCTCCAGGCGCAGATGAACCGTACGAATTCCTTGAATTCGGGTCACCGTGCCTGTCAGGGCTGTGGTGAAGCCTTAGGGGCTCGTTATGCCGTGGACGCCGCGATGCGCGCCACGAACAATAATTTGGCGGCCGCTAACGCCACGGGTTGCTTAGAGGTGTTCTCCACCCCGTACCCGGAAACGAGTTGGCAGTTGCCGTGGTTCCATTCCTTGTTCGGGAACACCGCTGCGGTGGCCACCGGGATGGCGGCAGCCTTTCGTGCGCGTGCCAAGCGTGAAGGGCGTGAGCCCACGCGCGTGATCGCTCAAGGCGGTGACGGGGGCACGACCGATATTGGCTTTGGGTGCCTCTCGGGGATGTTTGAGCGTAACGACGATGTGCTCTACATCTGCTACGACAACGAAGCCTATATGAATACGGGGGTGCAACGCTCGTCGGCTACGCCGCCTGCGGCCCGTACGGCCACGACGATGCCCATCGGTGAGCAGCCTGGTAACCAATGGGGTCAGGGGAAAAACGTGCCCTTGATCGCCATGGCGCATGGCATTCCCTACGTGGCTACGGCCACGGTGGCGGATTTGCGCGACTTAGAGCGCAAGGTCCAGAAGGCAATGACCTTCCGTGGCGCTCGCTACCTGCACGTCTTTGTGCCTTGTCCTTTGGGCTGGGGGGTACATTCCTCGCAGACCGTGACGATGGCGCGCTTGGCTCAGCAAACGGGGATCTTCCCTGTCTTTGAAGCGGAATACGGTCGTGTGACGGGGGTCAGTAAGATTCGCCGTCCGGCGCCTGTGGAAGCGTATCTGAAGCCGCAGAAGCGCTTTGCGCACTTGTTCGGTAAGAAGGGTAACCCCGAGGTCGTGGCTCGCATTCAGGCCATGGCCGACCGCAATATCGAACAGTACGGCTTACTCGACCCCGAGAGTACGGATGACATTAACCCCGTCGCCGCTCAGGCGGACGTCCGTGCCCGTTTTTACTAATTAGGAGATGACTGTGAGTGAAAAACCGTTTGCCATCACGCTGGACGTGGGCACGTCATTAGCCAACAAAACGGGTTCGTGGCGCACCTTGAAGCCGACCTACGTGAATCGTTTGCCGCCCTGTAACGCGAAGTGCCCGGCCGGTGAACAGTGCCAGGCTTGGCTCTACCATGCGGAAAGTGGCGACTACCAAAAAGCATGGGAAACGATTGTGGAAGAAAACCCCTTCCCCGCGACGATGGGGCGTGTGTGCTATCACACGTGCGAATCGGCCTGTAACCGTGCTGAAGTGGATGATTCCGTCGGGATTAATGCCGTGGAACGCTTCCTGGGCGATAACGCCTTAACGCAGGGCTGGGCCTTTCGTAAGTCGGAATTTCCTTCTGGGAAGCGCGTCTTAGTGATTGGCTCGGGGCCCGCTGGGCTCTCTGCGGCATACCACTTAGCTCGTATGGGTCACAGTGTGACGGTGGTCGAAAGCGCGGAGGCCGCGGGCGGTATGATGCGCTACGGCATCCCGAAGTACCGTTTACCGCGTGAGATTTTGGACGCGGAAATCCAACGCATCCTCGACTTAGGGGTGGAGTTAAAGCTCAACCACGAAGTCACCGACTTAACCGAAGAAATGAAGGGCTATGACGCCGTCTTCTTAGGGGTGGGGGCAAGCTTAGCCCGTCGCGCCTACATTCCGGCCGGGGACTCCGCTCGCATTCTCGATGCGGTCTCTGTGCTTCGTAGCATGGAAGGCGAAGAAGAACCCCTCTTAGGGCGTCGTGTTGTGGTCTACGGGGCAGGGAACACCGCCATTGACGTGGCGCGTACCGCCAAGCGTATGGGGGCAGAACCGTTAGTGGTTTACCGTCGTACGCGCGATCGCGCCCCGGCGCACGCCTTTGAAATTGAAGAAGCCTTAGAGGAAGGCGTCTCCATGAAGTGGCTCTCCACCATCAAGGAAGCCGGTGACGGGGAAATTCGCATCGAAAAGATGGTCTTAGACGAAGACGGTCGTCCGCAGCCCACCGGGGAATTTGAAACCGTGGGCGCTGACAGCGTGGTCTTAGCCTTGGGTCAGCAGACGAATTTGGGCTTCTTAGACAAAATGACCGATTTAACCATTGAAAATGGGTCGGTTGTCACGGACGAATTTGGTCGTACGTCGGTGCCGGGCATCTACGCCGGGGGCGATATGATCCCGGGGGATCGTAACGTCACCGCCGCCATTGGTCACGGTAAGCGTGCTGCGCGCGCCATCAATGCGTTCTTGAAGGGGGAAGACCCCAAGCCCGTGAAGGCCTTGCCGTTAGCCACGGCTGAGCGCTTGAATACGTGGTACTACGCCGATGCTCCCAAGACGGTGCGTGCCCACCTTGACTTGGTGCGTCGTCAGACGACCTTTGACGAAGTGGTCTTAGGGTTGGATGAAGACAATGCCCTTTTTGAAGCGCGTCGTTGCATGAGCTGCGGGAATTGCTTTGAATGCGATAACTGCTATGGCGTGTGCCCGGATAACGCGATTATCAAATTGGGCCCTGGCAAGAAGTTCGAAATCAATTACGACTATTGCAAGGGCTGTGGGATCTGCGTGACGGAATGTCCTTGCGGTGCCATTGAAATGGTGAACGAAGACATTTAAGTTTTCGTTAGCCCACAAAATGAGCGGACTGACTTCTGTGACGAAGCAGTCCGCTTTTTTTCTCTTTAAACCTTGGCGGGGAGTCGCCAGGCTAAATAAAGCGCAATGGCTAAAAGGGTAGCCGACAAGAAGTAGGGGGCGCCTACGAGCGCGGGTTGGTCGGCATGCGCCGTCGTGATCACCATTAAGGGCGTCCCAATTAAAGGCGAAATCGCCCCCGTGAAACTTCCCAACGAACTCATGGCACCCAAATTCATCCCTTGCATGTCGGCAGCGGAATGGCGTGAGATGACGCCTTGCACCGCGGGGCCCACAATCCCCATGGCGGCTAAGACGCAATTCATGGCCATACTTAACCACCCCCAGGGGGAGAGCGCAATCATGCCCATGGCGCAGGTCCCCACCCCTAGCCCCATGATCATGAGGGCACGGGCTTCAAAGTGTTTGCAAAGGCGAGGCAGTGCCACCCCTTGAATGAGGCTAATACAGAGCCCCAAGCCAAAGATGGACAACCCAATGTAAAGGGGCGTCCAGCCATAGCGATGTTGGGTATAGAGGGCCCAGGTCGTCTGCATTAAGCCTTGCCCTAAGGTGTAGAGCACGCTAATGAGGAGAATGGGCTGCAGGTGCGCTTGTTTGGCTAAACGGGCAATCGCTCGGAAGGGATTGGTAAAAACCAAGCGGAACTGCTTGAGGGAGGCATTGGGGAGACTCTCCGGGAGCCCAAAGAGGCCGTAAGCGAAATTAAGCAAGCAAACGGCGCTCGCCACCATGAAGGGGAGTCGAATGTCGTACTGACCCAGTACCCCACCGAGGGCGGGCCCGAGCACAAAGGCAATCCCGAAAATGGCCCCAATTTTCCCAAAGGAAGAAAGGCGCTTTTCGGCAGAGGTCACATCCGCAATGTAGGCTTGCGCCACCGCAATGTTGGAACTCATCATGCCGCCCAGCATGCGAGACGCTAAGAGCCACCAGAGGGACTCCGTAAAGGCGGGCACCACCATCATTAAACCGAGCCCCAAAATACCGCAAAGGAGCACGGGGCGTCGACCCACGCGATCGGAGAGGGCGCCCAGCATGGGGGAGAACATAAACTGCATGAGCCCGTAACTGAGCATAATGGCTCCGTACCAAGTCGTCTGTGCGGCAGGGCTATCGGCCAACGTGCCGATCAAAGCCGGTAAGACCGGAATGATCAAGCCGATGCCCAGTGCATCTAAAAAGATGCAAGCGAGCACAAAGCCGATGGCGGGTTGACGAGACATAGGTAAAAAGCGCGCAGTAAAGAATGGTAGGAGTGTTTCAATATTAGAGACTTTGCTTCGATTAGGCAAAGAAGAAAAGCCGTTCAGAGGCTTGCAAACCTAGGGATTACGCGTAAGGCGCACCCGCCTAACTCTATTGATTCTTATCAAACATTAATGAAGTCTTTTCAGACCCTCCCGCAAATAGGGTGGTTTTGTTCTGACTCAGGGCGAATCGAAGCGCGTTGGTTTGGTAAGGTTTACTCAGGTTTACAAAACTTCACGTTTCCAAACCGCTCTTAACGATCGGTGAATAAACCGATTTCAATCAATGACACTTAGGCAAGCGTCATATGAGGGTATAAAAATGAAAAGAGTATTTAAGTTTGCGATGCCGTTCTTACAGGCTTCGCTTGTCAAACAAATTTTGATCGCGTTGATTCTTGGCGTTGGGTTTGCCTATTTGGCCCCGGGCGCTGCGGAATCGGCGGGCTTTTTGGGTAAGGTCTTCGTGACCGCCTTGAAGGCCGTAGCACCGGTTTTGGTCTTCGTGTTGGTGATGAGCTCCATTGCTAACCAGGACCTCGGTTCTGAAGACGTCCACATGAAGCCCATTTTGGCCATGTACCTCATTGCGACCTTCTTGTCCGCATTGGTGGCTGTGGCTGCTAGCTTCATGTTCCCGACGGAACTCATCTTAGCGGCTAAGCCCGACGTGGCCGCCGCCCCGAGCTATGTCTCGGACGTGTTGGGCAACGTTGTGCTCAACGTCGTTGACAATCCCGTTCACGCGATTGCCAACGGTAACTACATCGGCATCTTGGCCTGGGCTATCGCCATGGGCATGGTGCTTCGTCATAGCGGCGACGCCACGCGCGAAGTCCTCTCTGACGTCGCCAAGGGTGTTGAATTCGTGGTCCGCCTCGTGATCCGCTTTGCCCCGGTCGGTATTTTCGGCTTGGTGTCTCAGACGTTCGCGACGACGGGGATTCAGGTCTTCCAGAGCTACCTTGAGCTCCTCGCTGTGCTCATGGGTTCGTTCCTTGTGGTGGCCTTGATTGTCAACCCCTTGATGGTTGCTGTCATGACGCACAAGAACCCGTTCCCGCTCGTTTGGATGACGTTGCGTGAATCCGGTGTGAACGCGTTCTTCACGCGCTCCTCCGCCGCTAACATTCCGGTTAACTTAGAAATCTGTCGTCGTCTCGGCTTGCCCGAATCCACGTACTCGATCTCCATCCCCGTGGGTGGTGCGATCAACATGGGTGGTGCTGCCATTACGATTACGGTGTTGACGCTCTCGGCAGCTTACACGCTCGGTATCCATCCTGACTTGGGTACGGCTGTGCTCCTCTCCTTCGTTGCGTCGATCTGTGCTTGCGGTGCCTCCGGCGTTCCGGGTGGTTCCTTGATGTTGATCCCCTTGGCCTGCGGCCTCTTTGGGATTGACCAGGGCACGGCGCTTCAGGTCGTTGCCGTCGGCTTCATCATCGGTGTGCTCCAGGACTCGGCTGAAACGGCCCTCAACTCCTCGAGCGATGCCCTCTTTACAATCGCTGCTTGCCAACGTGCCGAACGTCTCGGTAAGTAATAAACGATTCCAGCTTGCCTAAGCTCCCAAAAGCGCCTTCGGACTCGATCCCCGAAGGCGCTTTTCTTTGGTTTCGCCCGCTACAATAAAGAACGACTCCCTAACGAATTAGGGCGTCGTTTTTTCGTTTTTTCCCTCTTCCCCCCAACAAAAGGCACTCATTGTGAAACGCTTTTCATGCGCCACGACCGCATTAAAGACGGTCTTTGGTTATGACCAATTCCGTGGTTTTCAAAAAGAAGCCATCGATTGCGTATTGAGCGGGAAAGATGCCCTTGTGCTCATGCCTACGGGCGGGGGAAAGAGCCTGTGCTATCAAATCCCCGCGCTCTTACAAGCCGGGCTCACGGTTGTGGTGAGTCCGTTGATTGCGCTTATGCAAGACCAGGTGGACGCCTTGGAAGAATTAGGCGTGAAAGCCGCCTTTATGAATTCCACCCAAACGCAGGACGACTACGAGGCGGTGCGTGATCGGATTCTCGCGGGCGACTTGGATATTTTGTACGTGGCCCCTGAGCGCTTATTGCTCCCTGGGATGCAAGCCTTGTTGCTTCGCGTCGGGGTGAGCCTTTTTGCAATTGACGAAGCGCATTGCGTGAGCGAATGGGGGCACGATTTCCGTCCAGAGTACGGTGCCTTAGGGGCTTTGCGTGAAGCCTTTCCCCATGTCCCGCGCTTGGCCGTGACGGCTTCAGCGGACGCTCGCACCAAGGAAGAAATCATTGAAAAACTCTTGGTCGACCCGGAATGCTTTATTGCGAGCTTTGACCGCCCCAACCTCTTTTACCGCGTCTTAGAGAAGAAAAACTTTAAGCACCAGTTGCTCGACTTCATTAAAACGGAGCATTTGGGGGACTGCGGGATTGTGTATTGTCTCTCGCGCCGTAAGGCCGACGAGTTAGCCGAATACTTGGTGGATAACGGCATTCGTGCGCTCCCTTACCATGCGGGGCACACGGCGGAAACCCGCGCCAAGCATCAAGCGCTCTTTTTGCGTGAAGAAGGTATCGTGATGGTGGCGACCATCGCCTTCGGGATGGGGATTGATAAACCCAATGTGCGCTTTGTGGTGCATGCGGATTTACCGAAAAGCCCCGAGAGCTACATGCAGGAAGTGGGTCGTGCGGGGCGCGATGGGGAATTAGCGGACGCGTGGATGGCCTTTGGCTTAAGTGACGTGTCAGGGCGCTTTTTCTTTGCCGAGCAAGGGGACGCGAGCGAACACTACAAAGCGGTGGAACGCCGTAAGATTTCGGAAATGCTCGCCATTGCCGATACGACGGGGTGCCGCCGTCAGGCGCTGCTCCGCTACTTTGGCGAGGATTGTGAGCCCTGTCGACACTGTGACAACTGTTTGGCGCCCCCGAAGGTGGTCGACGCCCTGAGGGAGGCGAAAATGCTCGTGAGCGCGGTCTATCGCTTGGAGGAGAAGTCCGGTTACGGCTTTGGCGCTACGCAAGTGATTGACGTCTTGATGGGCAAAGCCACCAAGAAAGTCAAAGACTTGGGGCACGATCAGGTGAGTACCTTTGGGATTGGCTCGCACTGGGACGCGACCCGGTGGCGCCGTCTCGTGCGAAAGCTCATTGGCCTGGAGGTGCTCACGGTAGACGCCGCCACGATGAGCTTACGCTTGACCGCTAAAACCAATGCGCTGCTCCGTGACGAGCTCCCCGTCACCATTCGCGCGAGCCGAAACGAAACGACGCTTCGAGAAGAGAAGCGCCAGATGGATACGACGAGCCTCAATAGTGAGGATCGCCGTCTATATGAAAGCCTTCGCCAGTGGCGAGGGGTGGTGGCGCGTATTGGCAAAAAGCAGCCCTACATGATCTTTACCAATCAAACGTTGGCCGAGATTGCCCAGGCGCGCCCCGAAACGTTGACGGCACTGAGTACCATCAATGGCGTGGGCGCCAAGAAACTCGAAAACTATGGCGATGAGGTGTTACGCCTCGTTCGAGAAGACGCCCTGGAGCCTTAATGGTTTAAGCGCGGCTTTTGCTTACGCTTAGCCAAAATGCGATCAAAGAGGGCATTGGGAATTAAGCGCAAGATCTTCGCTAAGACGCCCATCTGCCACGGGAAGACGCAATAGGTTTTCTTGGCCAAAATCGCCTTCACACACAAGTGCGCAAACTCTTCAGGATTGAGAATAAAGGGCATCTTGTAGGGGTTTTTGGCGGTCAAAGGCGTACGCACAAAGCCCGGGTTCATGGTCTGGACCAAGAGCCCCACTTTCTTCAATTCCACACGTAAGCTTTCGCAATACGTAATGACGGCAGACTTGCTGGCGCAATAGGCTTCGCTTCCCGGCAACCCACGAATCCCCGCTACCGACCCAATCCCCACGAGCTGACCGTGGCCGCGCGCTTTCATCGGGGCAATAAACGGGTGGAAGGTGTAGGCCATCGAAAAGACGTTGGTCTTGTAGACGGCTTCTAAGGTATCCAAGTCTTCATAAAACTCGGTCTTCACGCCGTGCGAGATCCCGGCGTTCGCAATCACGATGTCGGTACCCCCCGAGAAGGCTTCAAAGCGCTGGGCGGCGTCAATCATGGCGTCGCGATCGGTGACGTCTGCAGGGATCGCCAAATAGTTGGCTTTGTCCCCAGGAAGCGACGCAATCACTGCGTCCAACTTCTCTTTATTTCGGGCAACTAACCCAATTTTGGCGCCTTTTTCGGCAAATTCACGAACCAGTGCTTCGCCAATCCCTGACGACGCCCCCGTAATAAAAACGTTCAGCATAAGGGGTATTCATCCCATAAAGAAAAACTGCCCGCATCAAGCTTGAGACGGGCAGGGCGAGTACAAACTCAAGAATTAGCGTTGCTTACGAACCAAGTCAATGACGTAGTCGATGGCACCGGCCGTGGCCTTGCGCGAGCCCACAAAGGCGGGCCCCGTCACGTACTGACCCGCAATCCCGATGGAGGGCGTGGAGTCAATCTGATAGGCCTGCCAGAGTTGCGTGGCCTGACGGGTGCGCATGTTGACCATGAAGGAGCGCACGGTGGCATCCCACTTCTTGCCGTCCACGCCGTGGCTCACCATGAAGTCACGGATGTCCTGATCGGCCGTCTCTAAGTGATAGGGATGGAGCTGCTTGACGACGCTTTCAAAGAAGGGCATATCCAAGCGGTCCAATTCGCCCAAGGCTTCTAATGCGTAGTAGGCCTTAACGAACGGAATCGTGTCTTGGTTCCAGGCGACGGGGCAACGACGCACGACGACGTCGGCCGGCGCGGTCTTTTCCCATTCATGGAACATCGGCGCGTACTGATAGCAGTGCGAGCAGGTGTAGGCGAAGAATTCAACGACTTCGATCTTGTCCCCTTGGGACGGCACCGGGGGCATTACACGCAGGTACTGCTTGCCTTCTTTGTAGTCAGTAGCAGCCCAGCTTAAGCTCGAGGTGCCCAAGAGGGCAGACGCGGCGAGAAGGTCACGACGAGAAATCATGGTTTGAATCTCCTTGGATCAAGAATTTAGTGAGAAGGCCAGTGGGCGGGCTTTTGGACGACTTTCCCAGCGAGGTCGAGTTCATCCTTTAAGCGCTCAGCCGTATTGACGGCATCGATGCGGTCCGTGAAGGACCCCACCATGGGCTTCCAGAGTTTGTTCTCTTCAATGGCTTCACAAGGCATGCCGTTCATCGCAATGCGACCGCAGACGGAAACCGCACGATCCTTTTGCGAGAAGGCCCCTGTTTGCACCCAGAAGACGGGCACGGCCGTTTTTGCGGACACGTCGACCGTTTTCACGCCTTGCGGCGCAGCATCCGTCTCGAGGGACTCACGTTGATTGAGAACGTCGTTCGGGTTGATATCCCCATTGAGTTTAGCCGCTGGATCAACGTCCGCCGTCACCACCCCGACCTTATCCAAGAGGGGGGAGACCCCCTCCGAGAGCATCAGGGCAGCGCCAGCCGCCACGGCTAAACCAAAGACGGTACCGATAAGAAAACCAGCAAAGCCGGAAGCAAAACGACTAGCCACTAGGGATCTCCGAAAAAATTAGTCTTCGCGACGCGCCATCTGCTCAGGGGCGGAGACGCCCAAGAGCCCTAAGCCGTTAGCGAGCACCTGACGGGCCGCGCCCAAGAGGGCTAAGCGGGCGTTACGCACCGTATCGTCTTCGATGACGATGCGCTCAGCGTTGTAGAAGGTGTGAACCTGAGCGGCCAAATCCTTCAAGAAGTAGCAAAGGGTATGCGGGGCATTGTCCTTGGCGGCCGAAGCGAGCATAGCCGGGTAGTCGGCGATCTTGTTGATAAGCGCCGTGGCGGCATCGCTATCCAATGCGCCTAAGTCCACCTGAGCTAAGTCTTCAATGCTCGGCACGACGTAGCCCTTAGCGGCGGCGTTTGCAAACACCGAGCAAATACGGGCGTGGGCGTACTGGAGGTAGTAGACGGGGTTTTCGTCGCTCTTTTCCTGAGCCAAGTTGATGTCAAAGACGAATTCCGCATCGGCCTTACGGGCCACGAGGAAGAAGCGCGCTGCATCGCGACCGGCCATTTCCACCAAGTCACGAAGGGTGACGTAGTTGCCCGAGCGCTTGCTCATCTTGACGGGTTCGCCGTCCTTCACGACGGAGAGCATCTTGTGGAGGATGTATTCCGGGAAGGTCACGGGGATGTTGAAATCAAACGCGGGGGCGGCAGCCTGTAAGCCACAGCGCACACGAGCGATCGTCCCGTGGTGGTCAGACCCCTGAATGTTCACGGCCTTGGTGTAGCCACGTTCAAACTTGGCCAAGTGATACGCCACGTCCGGCACGAAGTACGTGAAGGTGCCGTCAGCCTTTTGCATCACGCGATCCTTGTCGTCGATGATGCCCAAGTCCTTGCATTCGCTCGTCTTTAACCAGAGCGCGCCATCCTTTTCGTAGGTGCGGCCCGACGCCTTCATGGCTTCCACGGCCTTTTCAACGCGACCGTCCTTGTAGAGGGAGCTTTCCAAGTAGAAGTTGTCAAACTTCACGCCCAAGGCGTTTAAGTCGTCGTCCTGTTCGTTACGAAGGTAAGCCACCCCGTAGCGGCGCACCAAGTCGGTGTCGTTTAAGTCGCCCGTGGATTCGATGACTTCACCCGAGGTGGTCGTCACCGGCTTCTTGGCTAAGAAGTCACGTGCAATCGCGATGATGTATTCGCCATGGTAGGCGTCTTCCGGGAAGTCAATGGCTTCCCCCTGAAGGGCGCGACCACGCAACTGGATGGACTTGGCTAAGTTGCCAATCTGCACGCCCGCGTCGTTGTAGTAGAACTCACGCGTGACGTTCCAGCCCTGGGTGGCGAGGATGTTTGCGAGCACGTCGCCCAAGGCCCCCTGACGGGCATGACCCAAATGCAAGGGCCCCGTGGGGTTGGCGGATACGAACTCTAACAAGACGGATTCATCTTTGTGCGCGTCCGTCGTCCCGTAGGCCGTGCCACGGTTTAAAACGGTACGCACCACGTCAAAGCGGGCAGCCGGATTTAACGTGAAATTGATAAAGCCAGGCCCGGCAACCTCAGCCTTGAGGATCACGCTCTTTGCGGCCTCGTCCGCCATGAGCGTCTCAACGATGGTGTTGGCGATTTCACGGGGATTCTTCTTTAAAGCGCGGGCCAGTTGCAGAGCAACGGTACAGGCGATGTCGCCATGCTCAGCCGACTTGGGGCGTTCGAGCGTGACCTTGACATCCGTAACGCCCATCTTGGCAAGGGCGTTTTCAATATGTTGCGCAATGGCTTCCTGTTGTTGAGCGAGCATTGTTTTCTCTGAGGTTTTATCTAATAAACACGGTGAATAGCTCACAGTGTACTGGTTGTAAAGCAATCTTGGTGTTTTTGAAAAGGAATTTCACAAACAATGAGCCTCACGACAAAGCGTGAGGCTAGGGATAAAGCGTAGGGCTAAATCAAAGGATCAAGCACGGCGTTTATCGTGCGTGATGTAGGCATAAGCCGAGTGGTTATGAATCGACTCGAAGTTTTCGGCTTCGATGTGATACCACTCAACGGCTTCGGCACGGTTAAAGGCGCCAGCCATATCACGGATTAAATCTTCTACGAACTTGGGATTCTCGTAAGCGTGTTCGGTGACAAATTTTTCATCCGCACGCTTCAAACGGGACCACACGGGGCAGCTCGCAGAGGCTTCACACAAACGGATTTGTTCCGAGAGCGAGAAAGGTTGCCCTAATTCTACCCAGGCCGTTAAGTGAGAGCGTTGATTGTGGGCCCCATATTTTGAAATTTCTTTCGAGCACGGGCACAAACTCGTCACCGGTGCGACCGTTTCCTGGCGCACGTGAATCCCCGTGGCATCGGCCGTAACGGTCCAGCCGCCTTCGTAATTCATGAGGCTCTTAAGGCCGCTCACAGGCGCCGCCTTTTCAATGAATAACGGAAACGACACTTTGAGCGTCCCTTCCGTGGCGTGCAGCGTTTCGAGCATGTCAGCCATCACGGCCTTCATCACATCCGCGTTTAAGGGAACCTGATGGCGATCCATCAAGGGCACAAAACGCGACATGTGGGTGCCTTTTTGGTCAGCCGGGAGCGCCACAGTCATCGTAAAGGTGCCAATCGTGGCTTGTTCGCCCAAGCCCGTGTCCACACGGATGGGTAATTTGAAATCACGAATGCCAACGCGTTCGATAGCAATATTTCGGGTGTCTTGCGTGGACTGCACGTCCGGCAAGGCTGCAGAAGGACAAGCGGTATTTTGAGTCATAAGGAAGCAGGTTGGTCGGCCAGAGAGGCGTTAAGGCGCCTGTCTCAAGTCGAAGTAGTAAAAAGCATTGCGCCCTGCTGCGGACCGTTCAAAGGGAGGAGGCGGGCCTCGCTTTGGGTCATTTTTCTAGAGCAGGGCTAAAAAGTGATAGGGCGTATTTTACAAAACCTCAGCTCGTTTAGCGAAATGATACGTGTTTTCATTGGCCCAATTGGGGGGCTGGAAAGTTGCAAATAAATTTTTCAGCCCCTTGTTATGAGGCCGTTTTGTCCTCATATACTCAATAACGACGCGCTGATTGTTTGCGTTAATCGACGCGTCTCATTTCGCCTAAGGGTCGAGCCACAAGCTCCCTGCCGGCCTCATACAAAAGGAAAGTTTATGCAGTTTCAGTTTGATGCCCAATCGCTTTTAGGGCGCCTCATCATGGCGGTGGTGGCCGCGGCGCTCGTTTTCGGGCTCATTTTCTTCTTCTTGCCCGTCATGATTGTGGTGTTGCTGATCGTAGCCGCCATTGGCTTGGGGCTTTACCTCTATGCCTGGTTTACGGGCAAAGGCGTAATGGACATCGTGGTGGAACGCAATCGTCAGTTCCGTGAAACGCGAGAAACCCCAGAAGACGAGGCCACCTATACCTATACGTCCACGACCCGTGAGACGCGCGTCGAGACGACGGACAAAAAGCGTTGGAAGATGGATGACGTCGAAGACGTTGAGAGCCGTTAATTAAAAGCAAAACGATCAACCCATAAGCGAGAGGGGGAAGTCGACCACGAGTCCGACTTCCCCCTTTCGTTTTAGAGTAACGGCGACATTAAAAAGCAGAGCCCTTCAACGAGGCGACGCCACAAGGGGCGGGCGCGCCAGGTTTTGAGCGAAATGCGCACGCAGTGCATTTTGTAGGTGGCAAGGAGCGCCTTGAGGTCTTCTAAGAACGTGTTGTCTGCAATGAGGAGCATCAGTTCGTAGTTCAGGTGGAGGCTTCGGCTATCAATGTTGACCGTGCCAAAGAGCGCAAACTCTTCATCCACCATCACGCTCTTGGTGTGCAACAACCCCTTTTGATAGAGCAGTACTTCGGCGCCCGCACTCAACAAATCATCGAAATAGCGACGGCTCGCAAAGTTCACCAAAAGACTGTCGTCCTTTTCAGGGAGGATGATCGTGACCCGCACCCCACGGTAAAGGGCGTTTAAAAGCGCATGCGCCAGTGTTTCATTGGGCACAAAGTAAGGGGTCGTGATCACAATCGTGTCGTTCGCACGATTGAAGGTTTCAAGAAGCAGATGCAAGTTGGGATCGTGCGGCATGTTGGGGCCAGAGGGCACTGCCACGACTGCCCCATGCCCCTTGGGGTAACTTCCCTTGATAAGCCCCAAGGGGGTGACCTCGATATTGATGGCGTCGCCCGACTCGTGATCGGGCTGCAGCCACCAGTCCGTTTCAAAGACGTGCTGCAGGGACTTCACCGCCGGCCCCTCAATTCTCACCATGGCATCGACCCAATCGCCTACGCGTTTCGCCGCGTCATAGGTGGCGGGGTCAATCATGTTGAGGCTTCCCGTAAAGGCAATCCGCTCATCAATCACGATAAGTTTTCGGTGTAGGCGCAAGTCGGCGCGTTGCAGACCAAAAATGCGAAGTAGCGTCATCGGCATGGCAGAGCTCACGCTCATGCCGTCCTCACGAAAGGCGCGCGCCGTTTCCGACTCTAAAAAAGCGCGGCTCGCAAAGTCGTCCACCAAAATGCGAATCTTCACGCCTCGACGTCGAGCCTGGTGGAGTGCCGCAGCCACTTTTTGGGTCTCACCCCCTTCGGCCCAAATATAAAACGCGAGGTCAACGCGAGCCTGTGCCGCGTCAATGGCTTCAATAATGGCTTCAAAGCTCGATTGGGGCGACGGGAGCAATAACAGGGCGTTTCCGCCCGTGACGGGTTCATCCCCACAGGCAGAGGCTAAGCGAAAGAGGGGACGAAGGCGCTCTGCCAACGGGTGCGCTAATAAAGGATCATCAGAAGACGGGGGCGTGCGGCCCGGTTGCGTCTTTTTCCAACGGCGAAAGCGCCACGCACGAAACCGCCCTATGGGGCGTTCGCCCAAGACAAGGTAGAGGGCAAAACCCACAAAGGGCAAAACCGTGGTGATGAGAATCCACGCCAGACTGGCGCCCGGCGGGTGACGCGTCAAAATCACACGCAACGTGACGCCAAGAATAATGAGCACTTGCAGTAGGGCGACGAAAAACGCCCACGACAAGAAAGGTTCAGAAAACATAGTCCTTTTTGAATTCGGTGCGCCCGAGGGAGTAACGAGCCAAACTTGAGATTATTGTAAACCGCCCGAAACCCAGTGCCTATCGGGCAAACGGCTGGGAAAAGGAGGCAAAAAGGGGAAATTACTACGTAGTAATACGTAATTTGTGGATTTTTTCAAAAAATAGTATTGACACTAGCGCGAGCACAGGCAATAATTCGGTTCTTCGCTAAACGGAGGGGTGCCCGAGTGGCTAAAGGGGGCAGACTGTAAATCTGTTGGCTTACGCCTACGATGGTTCGAATCCATCCCTCTCCACCAGCGACTCTGCTTGCAGTTATAAACAATTGCGGAGTGGAAACAAATCAACCCGCGGGTGTAGCTCAATGGTAGAGCCCTGGCCTTCCAAGCCAGTTACGCGGGTTCGATTCCCGTCACCCGCTCCATGAAGCGTGCCCATGTGGCTCAGTGGTAGAGCACTCCCTTGGTAAGGGAGAGGTCATGCGTTCGATCCGCATCATGGGCACCACTAATTTTTCTCCCTATTTCTAATGTATAGCCAGCTCTATTTCCCATAGGCTGGTTAATTGTTCAGGAGCCACAAATGGCCAAGGGTAAGTTTGAACGAACCAAGCCCCACGTTAACGTGGGCACCATCGGTCACGTCGACCACGGTAAGACGACGTTGACTGCTGCTATCACGACGATTCTCTCCAGCCACTTCGGCGGTGAAGCTAAGGGCTACGATCAGATCGACGCGGCTCCTGAAGAAAAGGCTCGTGGTATTACGATTAACACGGCTCACGTTGAGTACGAAACGGCTACCCGCCACTACGCTCACGTTGACTGCCCGGGTCACGCTGACTACGTTAAGAACATGATTACCGGTGCTGCCCAGATGGACGGCGCTATCCTCGTGTGCTCCGCTGCTGACGGCCCCATGCCCCAGACGCGTGAACACATCCTCTTGGCTCGCCAGGTGGGTGTTCCTTACATCATCGTGTTCCTTAACAAGTGCGACATGGTCGACGACGAAGAACTTCTCGAACTCGTCGAAATGGAAGTTCGCGACTTGTTGAGCAACTACGACTTCCCCGGTGACGATCTCCCGATCATCAAGGGTTCCGCTAAGCTCGCTCTCGAAGGCGACAAGAGCCCCATCGGCGAACCGGCCATCCTCGCTTTGGGCGACGTGCTTGACAGCTACATCCCCACGCCGGAACGTGCTGTTGACCAGCCGTTCTTGATGCCGATCGAAGACGTGTTCTCCATCTCCGGCCGTGGTACGGTTGTGACGGGTCGTGTTGAACGCGGTCTCGTTAAGGTTGGTGACGAAATCGAAATCGTTGGTATCAAGCCGACGACGAAGACGACCTGCACGGGCGTTGAAATGTTCCGTAAGTTGCTCGATCAGGGTGAAGCTGGCGATAACGTCGGTATCCTCTTGCGCGGCACGAAGCGTGAAGACGTTGAACGCGGTCAGGTTCTTGCCAAGCCGGGTTCCATCACCCCGCATACCCACTTCAAGGGCGAAGTTTACGTCCTCACGAAGGAAGAAGGTGGTCGTCATACCCCGTTCTTCAAGGGCTATCGTCCCCAGTTCTACTTCCGTACGACGGACGTGACGGGTACGATCGAATTGCCGGAAGGCGTCGAAATGGTCATGCCTGGCGACAACATTCAGATGGTCGTCACGTTGATCGCTCCGATCGCTATGGAACAGGGTCTCCGCTTCGCTATCCGTGAAGGCGGTCACACTGTTGGCGCCGGCGTCGTTGCCTCGGTCATTGAATAATGATTGCTCTGAACGGTTGCCTTAAACCGCAGCCGTTCAAAAAGACAGGGGTATAGCTCAATTGGCAGAGCGACGGTCTCCAAAACCGTAGGTTGAGGGTTCGATTCCTTCTGCCCCTGCCAGAATATGGAAGCCAAGTTGTGAGCGTTCACAACTTGGCTTTTTCTGTCTTAGTTCGTGTGGAAATTCCGAGCGCTTACGATTAAAAGTCTCAGCGAATCCGTGCGAAGGGCAGGATTGCCGTATAAAATAAATAGTTTCTGTGCTCTGTGGGGGTTTCGCTTCACAGGAGTACGCTGCTTAAACAAATAAGGTATGGAGGTGGCAAGTCCTCTCGCGAGCATTCGTGCTGACCGCTGAGTAACATTGCCTAATAAACATGAACCATAACGTTGAAACCGTAACCAGCAAGACCGACACGTTGTTGGTTTCGTTGGGTGTGATTTTGGCCGTGGCCGGCGTGCTCGGTTTTTCCTTGCTCACGGACTTGGCTATCGGTCTCCGTTTAGCTGTTTTAG
This sequence comes from Sutterella sp., assembly GCA_020025955.1. GTDB lineage: Bacteria > Pseudomonadota > Gammaproteobacteria > Burkholderiales > Burkholderiaceae_F > Sutterella. The sequence continues at coordinate 60,578 of JAHHRF010000001.1, read as the reverse complement.
CTGGCGGTATCGGCTTGGGCGCCTTGGTCGCTTGGTTCAGCCCCTCGGGTAAGCGTTTGATCGCTTATGCCGGTCAATCCTGGGATGAGTTGCGCCGTGTGGTGTGGCCCACCCGTAAGGAAACGCTCAATACGACGGGTATCGTGATGGTATTCGTCTTCATCATGGCGCTCTTCCTTTTCCTCATTGACCGAATCATCGAATGGGGCTTGTACGACTTCCTTCTTCGTCTGAATTTCTAATAGGAGTGGTGCGATGAGTGAAAATCAAATGAAGTGGTATACGATCCACGTCTACTCCTCGATGGAAAAGAGTGTCAAGAAGGCACTCGAAGAGCGTATCGCTCGTTCGGAATTGCGTGACATGTTCGGCGAAGTGCTTTTGCCGGTGGAACGCATCCAGGAATTACGTAACGGCCGCCGCTACACCAGCGAACGCCGCATGTACCCGGGCTATGTCTTCATCGAAATGACGATGAATGACGCCACGTGGCATTTGGTGAACTCCACCCCGCGTGTGATTGAATTCCTTGGCAACAACAACCCCGTCGTCTTGAGCGAAGCGGAAGTGGCCAACATTCAGAGCCTCATGGGTCAGGGCACCGAAAAGCCCCGTCCCAAGATCGAATTTACGGTCGGCGAAGTCATCCGTGTCAAGAATGGCGCGTTCAAGGACTTCAACGGTCGTGTTGAAGCGGTCGACTATGACAAGAACCGTTTGCAGGTTTTTGTTTCCATTTTCGGTCGCGATACGTTGGTGGACCTCGACTTCATCGACGTGGAAAAGCTGTAAAAATTTTTCAGCTTTTCGAGTTGCAAGCACTATTTTTTATTGATATAGTGCGTTCTTTTCTCGACAACCTAACCGTGGGGAGTCAACGACTTCGTTGACGTCTGTACCCATAAGGAAGTTTTTAAATGGCCAAGAAGATTGTTGGCTTTATCAAGCTGCAAGTGCCGGCTGGTAAGGCTAATCCCTCGCCCCCCATTGGTCCCGCTCTCGGTCAGCGTGGCCTTAACATCATGGAATTCTGCAAGGCGTTCAACGCCAAGACGCAGGGCATGGAAGCCGGTCTCCCGATTCCTGTCGTGATCACCGCTTTCGCAGACAAGTCCTTCACGTTCGTGATGAAGACCCCTCCGGCCTCCATCTTGATCAAGAAGGCTGCCAAGGTTCAGAAGGGCTCTGCCCGTCCGCATACCGACAAGGTTGGCAAGATCACCCTTGCTCAGGCTGAAGAAATCGCTAAGACGAAGCAGCCCGACCTTACGGCTGCTGACCTCGAAGCTGCTGTTCGCACGATCGCTGGTTCTGCTCGTTCCATGGGCATCATTGTGGAGGGTCTGTAATGGCTAAGCTTACGAAGCGCATGAAGGCTATCTCCGAAAAGGCAGAAGCTAACAAGATCTACGCTGCTATCGACGCGTTGAACTTGATCAAGGAAACGGCTAACGCCAAGTTCGACGAATCCGTCGACGTGGCTGTTCAGCTCGGCATTGACCCCCGTAAGTCTGACCAGGCTGTTCGTGGCGCCGTTGTGATGCCCGAAGGTACGGGTAAGTCCGTCCGCGTGGCTGTGTTCACGCAGGGTGCCAAGGCTGACGAAGCTCGCGAAGCTGGTGCTGATGTCGTTGGTTTCGACGACCTCGCTGCTCAGGTTAAGGCCGGTCAGCTCGACTTCGACGTCGTGATCGCTTCCCCGGATGCGATGCGCGTTGTGGGTCAGCTCGGTCAGATCCTCGGCCCGCGTGGCTTGATGCCGAACCCGAAGGTTGGCACGGTCACCCCGAACGTTGCTGAAGCTGTTAAGAACGCTAAGGCTGGTCAGGTTCAGTTCCGTGCTGACAAGGCTGGTATCATCCACGCCCCGATCGGTCGTGCTTCTTTCGAAGCTGAACGTCTCCAGAAGAACCTCGCTGCTCTCTTGGATCAGTTGCAGAAGCTCAAGCCTGCTTCCTCCAAGGGTCAGTACGTTCGTAAGGTTTCCGTCAGCTCCACGATGGGTATCGGTGTCCGCGTTGACGCTGCTTCCATCGAAGCCTAATCGAAGCTTAATCGAATTAAAGGACGGGATAGTCCTTGTGACCCAGTGAGTCACCTCTCTGGGTCACGATCATGAAACCTCGGTTTCGTGAATATCCACGAAAAGAGCTTTTCTTTTCGTTCTGAGGTCGTGAGGCCTCAAGGGCTTTGGGTAGCGATGCCGTACTTCGGTGCTGGTATCGCTGCTGTCAAAGACCGTTGGACAGTTAGACAAAGTACCTTCACAACGAAAGCTTATCGAAGGGTCTTTCCCCTAACTCTTAATCGTCTTACTCGCTTTACACACTGGTGGCTTTCGCTCAGGTGCAAAGCTTCAATAAGATATCCAACGTAGACGGTAAACCGAAGAGAGATTGCGTTGTGTTTCAATCGAGCTCGTTTTTGCGAGACGAAATGAATGCGCCAAAACTCTCAGAAGTATGCCGGTTATTTTGAACCGGTGTCCTCGTTAAGAAGACACCTCTGAGTGGAGCCAGACCATGGGTCTTAATCGTCAAGATAAGGCTGCTGTCATTGAAGAAGTTTCTGCCATCGTGGCCGACTCTTCCGCAATTGTCATCGCCGAATACCGTGGGCTGAGCGTTGAGGCTGTTACGAAGTTGCGTGCGCAGGCGCGTGCCAACAACGTGACGTTGCGTGTTGTCAAGAACACGTTGGTTCGCCGTGCTGTGGAAGGCACGGAGTTTGCCGGGATTGCTGACCAGTTAGTTGGTCCGCTCGTCTACGGCTTCTCCGCCGACCCGGTTGCTGCTGCCAAGGTGCTTGCCAACTTCGCCAAGGAAAACGACAAGCTCGTTATCAAGGGTGGTGCAATGGCCAACTTCGTCATGGACGAAGCTGCTGTTAAGAACCTCGCCTCGATGCCGAGCCGTGAAGAACTCCTTGCCAAGTTGATGGCTACGATGAACGAACCTGTTGCCAAGTTTGTTCGTACCATCAACGAAGTCCCGGCCCGCTTCGTGCGTACCGTGGCTGCCGTGCGCGATGCCAAGGAACAGGCTGCTGCCTGATCAAACTTTTTTATTTAACACTACGTAAATCTGGAGTCATAAAATGGCCCTTACCAATGAAGAAATCCTCGAAGCTATCGCTTCCAAGACCGTTCTCGAAATCTCCGAACTCATCACGATGATGGAAGACAAGTTCGGCGTTTCCGCTGCTGCCGCTGCTGTGGCTGTGGCTGCTCCCGCTGCCGCTGGTGGCGCTGCCGCTGAAGAAAAGTCTGAATTCGACGTCGTTCTCGAATCCGCTGGTTCCAACAAGATCGCTGTGATCAAGGTCGTTCGCGAAATGACCGGTCTCGGCCTCAAGGAAGCCAAGGACCTCGTTGAAGGCGCTCCCAAGGCTGTCAAGGAAGGCCTCGCTAAGGCTGACGCCGAAGCTGCCGCCAAGAAGCTCGAAGAAGCCGGCGCTAAGGTCGTTCTCAAGTAATTTTTACTTGAAAAGTAAGAGCTGTAACCTTCATAATGAAAGTTGCAGCTCTTTAATCCCTCCGCTTAGGAGGGATTTTGAACTGGGTTCACAAGACACGATTTTTGAGAATTCAGTTCAAAATCTTTCTCATTGATGAACGGGCTTACATAAAAACTTTCTACCATTGATCTCTGCCGTACAGGCTGGGGCGAGTGCCTCATTGTCTGTGCGGTTTTTGGCGTCAATATACGAAGCGTAACCCGGACATCAGTTGGCTCATCCCTAGTGTCGAACGGAGTGTCCATGTCGTACTCGTTCACTGAAAAGAAGCGCATCCGCAAGAGCTTTGCCTCTCGCCCGAGCGTCCTTGAAGTGCCTTCCCTGCTTGATACTCAGCTTCGTTCTTACGAAGAATTCTTGCAGGTTGACGTTGCCCCTAAAGCCCGTAACAATGAATACGGTTTGCAGGCGGCCTTTACTTCCATCTTCCCCATCAACAGCAACAACGGTTATGCCCGTTTGAACTTCGTTGAGTATCTTCTTGAAGCTCCCGAATTCGACGTGGCCGAATGCCAGCTGCGCGGGTTGACCTATTGCTCGCGCGTGCGTGCCAAGATCCAGTTACAGATCTTCGATCGCGACGCCGACAAGCCCGAGACGGTTAAAGAAATCCGTCAGAATGACGTCTACATGGGTGAAATCCCCTTGATGACGGAAAAGGGCTCCTTCATCATCAACGGTACTGAACGCGTTATCGTGAGTCAGTTGCACCGTTCGCCTGGTATTTTCTTCGAACACGACAAGGGTAAGACCCACTCCTCCGGGAAGTTGCTCTTCTCCGCTCGTGTGATTCCTTACCGTGGCTCTTGGCTCGACTTCGAATTCGATGCGAAGGACATCTTGTACTTCCGCGTTGACCGTCGTCGTAAGATGCCCGGCACGATCCTCTTGAAGGCTATCGGCATGACGCCTGAGCAGATTCTTGCTCGCTTCTTCAAGTTCGATCAGTTCGAATTATCTGCCATGGGCGCCCAGCTCCCCGTGATCGCCGAACGCTTAAAGGGTCAGACCTTAAGCTTCCCCGTTACCGCTGCCGACGGCACCGTGATTGTGCCCGCCGACAAGCGTATGACGGCTAAGCACATCCGTGACTTGGGTAAGGCCAATGTCACGAGCATCAACGTGCCTGACGATTACCTCTTGGGTCGCGTGCTCGCCAAGACCTACGCCAACGAAGACGGTGAAGTCATTGCTAACTGCAACGACGAAATCACCGCTGACGTGTTGGCCGCCTTGCGTGCCGCGGGCGTGAAGACGTTTGAAACGCTCTTCACCAATGAGCTCGACCATGGTAACTACATCTCGCAGACGCTCCGCTTAGACGACACGCCCGACCAGTTGGCCGCTCGCGTGGCGATCTATCGCATGATGCGCCCGGGTGAGCCCCCCACGGAAGACGCCGTTGAGTCGCTCTTTAACCGTTTGTTCTTTGATGCCGAAACGTACGATCTCTCGCGCGTGGGCCGCATGAAGGTTAACGCCCGTTTTGGCCGTGCTGAACCCACCGGTTCCATGACCTTGACGAACGAAGACATCGTCGACACGATGGCCGTGCTCGTTGCGCTTCGCAACGGTCAGGACGCCACCGAATTGTTCGATGCTGATGGCGTGGCTCGCACCTGCCAGGTTAGCGGTGTGGACGACATTGACCACCTCGGTAACCGTCGCGTGCGTTGCGTGGGCGAACTCGCTGAAAACCAGTTCCGTTCCGGTCTCGTGCGTGTTGAACGCGCCGTGCGTGAACGTTTGAACCAGGCTGAAAGCGATGGTCTTACCCCGCAGGACTTGATCAACTCCAAGCCCATTAGCGCTGCCATCCGTGAGTTCTTCGGCTCCAGCCAGCTCTCCCAGTTTATGGACCAGACCAACCCCTTGTCGGAAATCACGCATAAGCGTCGTATCTCCGCTTTAGGGCCGGGTGGTTTGACCCGTGAACGTGCCGGCTTCGAAGTGCGTGACGTGCATCCGACTCACTACGGTCGTGTTTGCCCGATTGAAACGCCTGAAGGTCCGAACATTGGTTTGATTAACTCCTTGGCTTTGTACGCCCGCTTAAACGAGTACGGCTTCCTTGAGACGCCTTACCGTAAGGTGGAAAATGGCGTCGCTAGCCAGGAAATTCACTACCTCTCCGCTATCGAAGAAGGTCGCTACATCATCGCCCAGGCTAACGCCGAAATGGACGATAACGGCCGCTTGACGCAGGAACTCGTCTCCGCGCGTGATAACGGTGAATTCGTGTTGGCCAGCCCCGAACGTATCCAGTACATGGACGTGGCACCGTCCCAGATCGTGTCTTGTGCTGCCGCCTTGATTCCGTTCTTGGAACACGATGACGCGAACCGTGCTTTGATGGGTTCGAACATGCAGCGTCAGGGTGTGCCTTGCTTGCGTCCGGAAAAGCCGGTCGTGGGTACGGGTGTTGAACGTACGGTTGCGGTTGACTCCAAGACCACCGTTCAGGCGCGTCGTGGCGGTATCGTCGACTACGTTGACGCCAACCGTGTCGTGATTCGTGTTAACGACGAAGAAAGCGTGGCCGGTGAAACCGGTGTGGATATCTACACGCTTCAGAAGTTCACGCGTTCCAACCAGTCCACGAACATCAACCAGCGTCCGATCGTGATGAAGGGTGACATCGTGGCCAAGGGTGACGTGCTGGCTGACGGCGCTTCGACCGACATGGGCGAACTCGCGTTGGGTCAGAACATGCTCATCGCCTTTATGCCTTGGAACGGCTACAACTACGAAGACTCGGTGTTGATCTCTGAACGCGTTGTGGCCGATGACCGCTACACGTCGATCCATATCGAAGAATTGAGCTGTAACGCTCGTGACACCAAGCTCGGGCCTGAAGAAATCACCCGTGACATCTCCAACCTCTCTGAAAGCCAGCTCGGTCGTTTGGACCAGTGCGGTATCGTTCAGATTGGTGCTGAAGTCAAGGCCGGTGACGTGCTCGTCGGTAAGGTGACCCCGAAGGGCGAAAGCCAGTTGACGCCGGAAGAAAAGCTTCTGCGCGTCATCTTCGGTGAAAAGGCTTCTGACGTCAAGGATACGAGCCTTCGTGTGCCCTCTGGCATGACCGGTACCGTCATTGACGTTCAGGTCTTCACGCGTGATGGCGTGGAACGTGATGCCCGTGCTCAGAGCATTATCGACACGGCGCTCCAGCGCTACAACCGCGACTTGGGTGACCAGTTGCGCATTGTGGAACGTGACGCCTTTGATCGTTTACGTCGTCAGTTGGTCGGTCAGGTCGTCGCCGGTGGTCCGGAAGGCGTCCAGCCCGGTAAGAAGCTCACGGCTTCCGTCTTGGAAGGCTTGGGTGACTACCAGCTCTTCGAATTGCGCATGGAAAGCGAAGACGCTCAGAACACCATTGAGCTCACCCGCAAGGCCATTGAGCAGACGCGCGAAGAAAACCACAAGAAGTACCAGAACAAGGTCGACAAGATGACCCGCGGTGACGAATTGCCGCCGGGCGTCATGAAGATGGTGAAGGTCTACATTGCGGAACGTCGTCGTCTCCAGCCGGGTGACAAGATGGCCGGTCGTCACGGTAACAAGGGTGTGGTCTCCAAGATCTGCCCGATCGAAGATATGCCGTACATGACCGACGGTCGTCCTGCTGACATCGTCTTGAACCCGTTGGGCGTGCCGTCCCGTATGAACATTGGGCAGGTGCTCGAAGTTCACTTGGGTTGGGCTGCTAAGGGTCTCGGCTGGCGCATTGAAGAAATGCTCAAGACCGAACAGGTGAACCAGATCCGCGGTTTCTTGAACGAAGTCTATAACCGCACCGGTAAGACCGAAGATATCGACAGTCTCACCGATGACGAATTGATGACCTTGGCCAAGAACTTGAAGAACGGTATGCCGTTTGCGACCCCGGTCTTCGACGGTGCCACGGAAGAACAGATCCGCATGATGCTCGATTTGGCCTTCCCGGACGCAGAAGCCAAGCGCCTCGAACTCAACCCGGCGAAGACCCAGGCGAAGTTGTTCGACGGCCGTACGGGTGAAGCGTTTGAACGTCCCGTTACGGTTGGCTTCATGCACTACTTGAAGCTCCACCATTTGGTTGACGACAAGATGCATGCGCGTTCCACGGGTCCGTACTCCCTCGTTACGCAGCAGCCGTTGGGCGGTAAGGCTCAGTTCGGTGGCCAGCGTTTCGGTGAAATGGAAGTGTGGGCTCTCGAAGCATACGGTGCGTCCTACGTGCTCCAGGAAATGTTGACGGTTAAGTCCGACGACGTCGCTGGTCGTACGAAGGTCTACGAAAACATCGTCAAGGGTGACCACAAGATTGAAGCCGGCATGCCCGAGTCCTTCAATGTGTTGGTTAAGGAAATCCGGTCGCTGGGTATCGACATCGACCTCGTCAAGAACAAAGAGGAAAACTAAGCGATGACTATGCCGCTTAACGATATTTTCAGCCAGGCTCAGGCTGACGAACACTTTGATGCCATCCGCATCGGTTTGGCCAGCCCTGAGAAGATTCATTCCTGGTCTTATGGCGAAGTTAAGAAGCCTGAAACGATTAACTATCGCACCCAGAAACCTGAGCGCGACGGTTTGTTCTGCGCCAAGATCTTCGGGCCGACGAAGGACTACGAGTGCTTGTGCGGTAAGTACAAGCGCTTGAAGAACCGTGGCGTGATCTGCGAAAAGTGCGGCGTCGAAGTGACGCTCGCTAAGGTTCGCCGTGAACGCATGGGCCACATCGACTTGGCGAGCCCCGTCGCTCACATCTGGTTCTTAAAGAGCCTTCCGAGCCGTATGGGCATGGTGCTCGATATCCCGTTGCGTGATATCGAACGCGTGCTCTACTTCGAAGCCTACGTTGTGACCGATCCCGGTCTCACGGAACTCGAACGCGGCCAGCTCTTAAACGAAGAAGAATTCTTGGAAGCCACGACCCAGCATGCCGGTGAATTCACCGCCATGATGGGCGCGGAAGCCATCAGCGCGTTGCTCGCTTCCATCGACATCGATGAAGAAGTCTCGCGTCTTCGTAAGGAATTGAGCGAAACCAGTTCTGAAGGCAAGATCAAGAAGTTTGCCAAGCGCTTGAAGGTCCTTGAAGGCTTCCAGCGCTCTGGCATTAAGCCCGAATGGATGGTCATGAGCGTCCTTCCTGTGCTCCCGCCGGATTTGCGTCCGTTGGTGGCCTTGGATGGTGGCCGCTTCGCGACCTCCGACTTGAACGACTTGTATCGCCGCGTTATTAACCGTAATAACCGTTTGAAGAAGCTCCTTGAAATCAAGGCGCCGGACATCATCGTGCGCAACGAAAAGCGCATGCTTCAGGAAGCGGTGGACTCCCTCTTAGACAACGGCCGTCGCGGTCGTGCTATGACCGGTCCGAACCGTCGTCCGTTGAAGTCCTTGGCTGACATGATCAAGGGTAAGGGCGGTCGTTTCCGTCAGAACCTCTTGGGTAAGCGTGTGGACTACTCGGGCCGTTCCGTGATTACGGTGGGTCCGGAATTGCGCTTGCATCAGTGCGGTTTGCCGAAGTTAATGGCGCTCGAACTCTTCAAGCCCTTCATCTTCAATAAGCTCGTTGCCCGTGGTCTCGCGCAGACCCCGAAGGCCGCTAAGAAGATGGTGGAAAATCAGGATGCCGTCGTTTGGGACATCTTGGAAGAAGTCATTTACGAGCATCCCGTGATGCTCAACCGTGCTCCGACGCTTCACCGCTTGGGTATTCAGGCGTTTGAACCGAAGTTGATCGAAGGGAAGGCCCTCCAGTTACACCCGCTCGTCTGTGCTGCGTTTAACGCTGACTTCGACGGTGACCAGATGGCTGTTCACGTTCCGTTGAGCCTTGAAGCCCAGTTGGAAGCTCGTAGCTTGATGCTCGCCTCCAACAACGTGCTCTTCCCGGCTAACGGCGATCCTTCTATCGTGCCGTCTCAGGACATGGTCTTGGGTCTTTACTACGCTACGCGTGAAAAGATCAACGGCAAGGGCGAAGGCATGTTCTTTGCGGACGTCGCTGAAGTTCAGCGCGCTTGGGACAACAAGGTTGTGGAACTCCAGACCCGTTGTACCGTCCGTATTAAGGAATTCCACTTCGACGAAAAGACGGGCAATTTAGCCCCGAAGATGGTTCGTTATGAAACCACGGTTGGCCGTGCGCTTCTCTCCACGATCCTCCCTGAAGGGATGAGCTTCGCGGAATTGAACATCACGTTGAAGAAGAAGGAAATCGCTCGCTTGATCAACCGCTGCTTCCGTAAGTGCGGTCTTCGTGCGACGGTGCTCTTCGCGGACAAGTTAAAAGACAACGGTTACCGTCTCTCGACGCGTGCGGGTATCTCCATCTGTGTGGGCGACATGTCGGTTCCCGCCAAGAAGGAAGAACTCGTCCGTGCCGCTGAGCAGGAAGTCAAGCTCATTGAAGAGCAGTACACCTCCGGTCTCGTGACCCAGGGCGAACGCTACAACAAGGTGGTGGACATCTGGGGTCGTACGTCGGATCAGGTTGGTAAGGTCATGATGACCGAGCTCTCGAGCGAACCCACCATTGACCGTCACGGTAAGAAGGTCCGTCAGGAATCCTTCAACAGCGTCTACATGATGGCTGACTCCGGGGCTCGTGGTTCCGCGGCTCAGATTCGTCAGTTGGCCGGTATGCGTGGTTTGATGGCTAAGCCGGACGGCTCCATTATTGAAACCCCGATTACCGCAAACTTCCGTGAAGGCTTGAACGTTCTTCAGTACTTTATTTCGACCCACGGTGCCCGTAAGGGTTTGGCCGATACGGCCTTGAAGACCGCTAACTCCGGTTACTTGACCCGTCGTCTCGTTGACGTGACGCAGGACTTGGTCGTGATCGAAGACGATTGCGGTACGGACGATGGCGTTGAAATGCGTGCTCTCGTTGAAGGCGGTGAAGTCATTCAGGCCTTGCGCGATCGCATCTTAGGTCGTGTGACGGCTTTGGACGTCTATGACCCGGATACGCAGGAATTGGTCATTGCGGCCAATACCTTGATCGACGAAGACTTGTGCGACGTCATTGACGAACGTGGTATTGACCTCGTTAAGGTCCGCACCCCGCTTACCTGCCGTACGCGTTATGGCTTGTGCGCGAAGTGCTATGGCCGTGACTTAGGCCGTGGTTCCTTGGTCAACGCCGGTGAATCGGTCGGTGTGATCGCCGCCCAGTCCATTGGTGAACCGGGTACTCAGTTGACGATGCGTACCTTCCATATTGGGGGTGCTGCAAGCCGTGCTGCGGTCGCGTCGAGCGTTGAAGCCAAGTCCGCGGGTTCCGTCGGTTACTCGCCCGCTATGCGCTACGTTCGTAACGCTAAGGGTGAATTGGTCGTGATTTCTCGTTCTGGCGAAATCGTCATTACGGAAAACGGCCGCGAACGTGAACGCCATAAGGTTCCGTACGGTGCGACCCTCCAGGTCAAGCCCGATCAGGAAATTAAGGCCGGCCAGATCCTCGCTAACTGGGATCCGATGACGCGTCCGATTATCACGGAGTTCGCCGGTAAGGTGAAGTTCGAAAACGTGATCGAAAACGTGACCGTGATGAACCAGGTCGACGAAGTCACGGGCCTTTCCAGCTTGGTCGTTATCGACCCGAAGCGTGCGACGGGTGCGGTGAAGTCGGCGGCTGCCAAGGGTTCCAAGACCGGTGGCGTTCTCCGTCCGGTGGTTCACCTCTTTGACGAAAACGGCAATGAAGTGAAGATTCCGGGTACGGATCACGCGGTGACGATTCAGTTGCCGGTGGGCGCTCTCGTCGTGGTTCGTGACGATCAGTCTGTGGGTAAGGGCGACGTGTTGGCTCGTATCCCGACCGAAAGCCAGAAGACCCGAGACATTACCGGGGGTCTCCCGCGTGTGGCCGAGCTTTTCGAAGCCCGTTCCCCGAAGGACGCCGGCATGCTCGCTGAAGTGACGGGTACCGTCACCTTCGGTAAGGAAACCAAGGGTAAGCAGCGCTTGATCATCACCGACCAGGAAGGCAACAGCCACGAAACCTTGATCAGCAAGGATAAGACGGTCCTCGTTCACGAAGGTCAGATTGTCCAGAAGGGTGAAGAAGTGGTTGACGGTCCGGTCGATCCGCATGACATCCTTCGCTTGCTCGGTATCGAAGAGTTGGCTCGCTACATCGTCGACGAAGTTCAGGACGTGTACCGCTTGCAGGGTGTGAAGATTAACGACAAGCACATTGAAGTGATTGTTCGTCAGATGCTCCGCCGTGTTGCGATTACCGATCCGGGCGACACCCGCTTCATCACGGGTGAACAGGTCGAACGTAGCGAAATGCTCGACGAAAACGATCGCGTGGTGGCCGAAGGTGGCCGTCCCGCCCTCTACGACAACGTGCTCCTCGGTATTACGAAGGCCTCCTTGTCCACGGATAGCTTCATCTCCGCTGCGTCCTTCCAGGAAACGACGCGCGTGTTGACGGAAGCCGCCATCATGGGCAAACAGGACGACCTCCGTGGTCTGAAGGAAAACGTGATCGTGGGTCGTTTGATCCCGGCCGGTACTGGCTTGGCCTACCACAAGGCTCGCCGTGCCCGTGACGAAGCTGAGCGCATTGAAGCGCAAGAGCTCGTCGCTCCGGTCGCCGACCAGAATGATCCGTTCGCCGATCCGGACGCTTTCTTGGATCCGTTCTCGGAAATCAACCAGGACGATGCCAAGGAAGTGAGCCCGTTAGCTCCGACGGACGATCCCTTCGCGGAATAACGCGAAAAAAACTGAAAAAAGCCTAATGTCTTGCCTTACCGGGTAACGGGTGGGGCAGGGCTGTTAGGCAACAGTTTCGAAGAGAATGCCTGCCACGCTTATGCGTAGTGGGCATTTTCTTCATGAAAAAACCAGCCCCCTAGGCTTGACAGCAGGGGGGTCTTTGGACAAAAATCACAGGTTCTTAGAAAAAGCGAACTTGTATTTTTTGCGAACGTCCCTCTCTTAGAAGGGCGTTCAATGAGAATAAGGGGGTGCTTTTTTTGAGGATTTTTCATTCATAAAGACTCGAAAGAGTCAGTTTAATTTGATATTAGACGGACGTTTATGCCTACTATTAACCAGCTCGTACGTAAGCCTCGCGCGCTTACGCACGAAAAATCCAAGAGCCCTGCCTTGAAGAACTGCCCGCAGAAGCGTGGCGTTTGTACTCGTGTTTACACGACGACCCCGAAGAAGCCGAACTCGGCCCTTCGTAAGGTCGCTAAGGTGCGTCTCACCAATGGCTTTGAAGTCATTTCCTACATCGGTGGTGAAGGCCACAACTTGCAAGAACACTCGGTCGTGCTTATCCGCGGCGGTCGTGTGAAGGACTTGCCTGGTGTGCGTTATCACATCGTGCGTGGCTCCCTTGACACCCAGGGTGTTAAGGACCGTAAGCAAGCTCGCTCCAAGTACGGTGCTAAGCGCCCGAAGGCTGCGTAATTTCGCGGCATTGACCGTGAGTGTACGGTCAACACACAGTGTGTTTGACCGAGTAAGTCCGTGATCCATGGGATCACATAAACATAAGTAAGGTTGGCATCTTTTATTTTTAAGCCAACCGAGACTGAAGTAACGAAAGAGGAAACAAAATGCCCCGTCGTCGCGAAGTTCCGAAACGCGAAGTATTGCCCGATCCTAAGTTCGGCAGCGTTGAAATCACGAAGTTCATCAATGTGATCATGCTCGATGGCAAGAAGGCCGTCGCCGAACGTATTGTTTACGGCGCTCTCCAGCAGATCGAAGAAAAGACCGGTAAGGAAGCTATCGAAGTTTTCACCACCGCTCTCAATAACGTCCGTCCGGTTGTGGAAGTTAAGTCCCGCCGTGTCGGTGGTGCCAACTATCAGGTGCCGGTCGAAGTTCGTCCCGTCCGTCGTATGGCTCTCGCCATGCGTTGGTTGCGCGAATCTGCTAAGAAGCGTTCTGAAAAATCCATGCCGCAGCGCTTGGCTGGCGAGTTGCTCGATGCAGCCGAAGGCCGTGGTGGTGCCATGAAGAAGCGTGACGAAGTCCATCGTATGGCTGAAGCCAACAAGGCCTTCTCCCACTTCCGCTTCTAATTGTCTAGACATGTTGCGCCGTGCCTTCGGGCACAGCGCGACGCTAATTAAGAGGAACCTTAAATGGCTCGCCAAACTCCGATTTCGCGTTATCGTAATATCGGTATTTCCGCTCATATTGACGCGGGTAAGACCACTACGACCGAACGCATTCTGTTCTACACCGGTGTGAATCACAAGATCGGTGAAGTGCATGATGGTGGCGCCACCATGGACTGGATGGAGCAGGAACAGGAACGTGGTATCACGATTACCTCCGCTGCTACGACCGCGTTCTGGCGTGGTATGGAAATGCAGTGGGAACCCTACCGCTTCAACATCATTGACACCCCGGGCCACGTTGACTTTACGGTCGAAGTGGAACGTTCCATGCGCGTGCTTGACGGCGCTTGCATGGTCTACTGCGCTGTGGGCGGTGTTCAGCCCCAGTCCGAAACCGTGTGGCGTCAGGCTAACAAGTACCGTGTGCCCCGTCTTGCCTTCGTGAACAAGATGGACCGTACCGGTGCCAACTTCTTCAAGGTCTACGACCAGATGAAGAAGCGCTTGAACGGTAACCCCGTGCCTATCGTTGTGCCGATCGGCGCTGAAGACACCTTCAAGGGTGTGGTTGATCTTTTGAAGATGAAGGCCATCATTTGGGACGACAAGACCCTCGGTATGGAATTCTCTTACGAAGACATCCCGGCTGACCTCGTTGACACCGCCAATGAATGGCGTGAAAACATGGTTGAAGCTGCTGCTGAAGCCAACGAAGAGCTCATGAACAAGTACCTCGAAGAAGGTGAATTGAGCGAAGAAGAAATCTTGGCCGGTCTCCGTCAGCGTACCATCGCCACGGAAATCCAGCCGATGCTTTGCGGTACCGCCTTCAAGAACAAGGGTGTTCAGCGTATGCTCGACGCCGTCGTTCAGTTGCTCCCCAGCCCGATCGACATTCCGCCGGTCACTGGCTTCGACTTAAACGACAACGAAGTCTCCCGTAAGGCTGACGACAAGGAACCCTTGTCCGCGCTCGCCTTCAAGATCATGACTGACCCGTATGTTGGCCAGTTGACGTTCTTGCGCGTTTACTCCGGCGTGATGAATTCTGGCGACACCGTCTTGAATTCCATCAAGAACCGTAAGGAACGTATCGGTCGTCTTCTCCAGATGCACGCTAACGAACGTAAGGAAATCAAGTTCGTTGAATCCGGCGACATCGCCGCTTGCGTGGGCTTGAAGGACGTGACGACGGGTGACACGCTTTGTGCCGTTGACGCCCCGATCATCCTTGAACGTATGGAATTCCCGGATCCCGTGATCTCGCAGGCTGTTGAGCCCAAGACCAAGGTTGACCAGGAAAAGATGGCGCTCGCCTTGAACCGTTTGGCTCAGGAAGATCCGTCCTTCCGCGTTCGCACGGACGAAGAATCCGGCCAGACCATTATTTCCGGTATGGGCGAACTTCACCTTGAAATTCTTGTTGACCGTATGAAGCGTGAATTCAACGTGGAAGCTACGGTTGGTAAGCCCCAGGTGGCCTATCGCGAAACGATCCGTTCCGTGGTCGAAAACGCCGAATGCAAGTTCGCTAAGCAGTCTGGTGGTCGCGGTCAGTACGGTCACGTTGTGCTCAAGCTCGAGCCGCTCGAACCCGGTAAGGGTTTTGAATTCGTTGACGCCATTAAGGGCGGTGTGGTTCCCCGTGAATACATCCCGGCTGTTCAGAAGGGTGTGGAAGACACCTTGAAGAGCGGTGTGCTCGCTGGCTACCCGGTCGTTGACGTCAAGGTTACCTTGCACTTCGGTTCGTACCACGATGTGGACTCGAACGAAAACGCGTTTAAGATGGCTGCCTCCATGGCCTTCAAGGACGGTATGCGCAAGGCTACCCCGGTTCTTCTCGAACCGATCATGGCTGTTGAAGTTGAAACCCCTGAAGAAAAGATGGGCGATGTGATGGGCGACTTGTCCTCCCGTCGTGGCCAGATTCAGGAAATGAACGACATCGTTGGCGGTGGCAAGAGCGTTAAGGCTGAAGTGCCCCTCTCCGAAATGTTCGGTTACGCTACGCAGCTCCGCTCGCTCACGCAGGGTCGTGCGACGTATACTATGGAATTCAAGCACTATGCTGAAGCTCCCCGTAACGTTGCTGAAGCTGTGATGGCTGAGAAAGCTAACTAATTAGCCTCTTTTTTCTTTAACTTTTTAACCTCAAGGACTAAAAATGGCCAAGGGTAAGTTTGAACGAACCAAGCCCCACGTTAACGTGGGCACTATCGGTCACGTCGACCACGGTAAGACGACGTTGACTGCTGCTATCACGACGATTCTCTCCAGCCACTTCGGCGGTGAAGCTAAGGGCTACGATCAGATCGACGCGGCTCCTGAAGAAAAGGCTCGTGGTATTACGATTAACACGGCTCACGTTGAGTACGAAACGGCTACCCGCCACTACGCTCACGTTGACTGCCCGGGTCACGCTGACTACGTTAAGAACATGATTACCGGTGCTGCCCAGATGGACGGCGCTATCCTCGTGTGCTCCGCTGCTGACGGCCCCATGCCCCAGACGCGTGAACACATCCTCTTGGCTCGCCAGGTGGGTGTTCCTTACATCATCGTGTTCCTTAACAAGTGCGACATGGTCGACGACGAAGAACTTCTCGAACTCGTCGAAATGGAAGTTCGCGACTTGTTGAGCAACTACGACTTCCCCGGTGACGATCTCCCGATCATCAAGGGTTCCGCTAAGCTCGCTCTCGAAGGCGACAAGAGCCCCATCGGCGAACCGGCCATCCTCGCTTTGGGCGACGTGCTTGACAGCTACATCCCCACGCCGGAACGTGCTGTTGACCAGCCGTTCTTGATGCCGATCGAAGACGTGTTCTCCATCTCCGGCCGTGGTACGGTTGTGACGGGTCGTGTTGAACGCGGTCTCGTTAAGGTTGGTGACGAAATCGAAATCGTTGGTATCAAGCCGACGACGAAGACGACCTGCACGGGCGTTGAAATGTTCCGTAAGTTGCTCGATCAGGGTGAAGCTGGCGATAACGTCGGTATCCTCTTGCGCGGCACGAAGCGTGAAGACGTTGAACGCGGTCAGGTTCTTGCCAAGCCGGGTTCCATCACCCCGCATACCCACTTCAAGGGCGAAGTTTACGTCCTCACGAAGGAAGAAGGTGGTCGTCATACCCCGTTCTTCAAGGGCTATCGTCCCCAGTTCTACTTCCGTACGACGGACGTGACGGGTACGATCGAATTGCCGGAAGGCGTCGAAATGGTCATGCCTGGCGACAACATTCAGATGGTCGTCACGTTGATCGCTCCGATCGCTATGGAACAGGGTCTCCGCTTCGCTATCCGTGAAGGCGGTCACACTGTTGGCGCCGGCGTGGTTGCCTCCGTCATCGAATAATTCGCGAATTTAAAAATTCGTTAATTTGAGTTGATTGTGCTAGGGAGCGGGTTTATAATCCGCTCCCTAGTTCTTTTTAATTGCTCTTTTTAAGGAAAAGAAAAAATGCAACAGTCCCAGCGTATTCGCATCCGCCTCAAGGCGTATGACTACAAGTTGATCGACCAGTCCGCTTTGGAAATCGTGGAAACGGCTAAGCGCACCGGCGCCGTGGTTCGTGGTCCCGTTCCTTTGCCCACCCGTATTTCCCGTTTCGACATTCTTCGTTCCCCGCACGTGAACAAGACCAGTCGCGATCAGCTCGAAATCCGCACGCACCAGCGTTTGATGGACATCGTTGATCCGACGGACAAGACGGTTGACGCGCTCATGAAGCTCGATCTTCCGGCTGGCGTCGACGTCAAGATCAAGGTTCAGTAAGAACCTGCCCAAACAGAAGTCGATTCCCGATATTGAAAAGAAAATCCGCCATTTCGGTTGCGGAGCCTTTCAATGACGGTTAAAATCGCGCTTTTCTGTCTATGAACCCTCACAGAGTTCGCTCTGTGATCTCGTAGCTTTTTTTAACGGTCCCGGCCAATCGTAGCCGGGGTGGAGAAAATAATGAGTGATAAGCTCGGCTTAGTCGGTCGCAAGATCGGCATGACGCGTATCTTCACGGAAGACGGTGTTTCCGTTCCCGTGACGGTGCTCGACGTGTCGAACAACCGTATCACGCAAGTGAAGACGGAAGACACCGACGGTTACAATGCTATTCAAGTCGCGTTCGGCTCTAAGAAGCCCACGCGCGTGAGCAAGCCCCTTGCCGGTCATTACGCCAAAGCTGGCGTTGAAGCAGGCAGCATGCTCAAAGAGTTCCATATCGATGCTGACAAGGTTGCCGAATTCAAGCCCGGCATGACCTTGGCTGCCGACATGTTCACGGAAGGCCAGAAGGTCGACGTGACCGGTACGACCATCGGTAAGGGTTTCGCTGGCTGTATCAAGCGCCACCACTTCTCGTCCAACCGCGCTTCCCACGGTAACTCCGTGACGACGCGTGCTCCGGGTTCCATCGGTAACCGTCAGGATCCGGGTCGAGTTTTCCCCGGTAAGCGCATGGCCGGTCATCTTGGTGACGTGCAGCGTACGACGCAGAATCTCGTCATCGCTCGCGTTGACGTCGAACGTCAGCTTCTCTTGGTCCGTGGCGCTGTCCCGGGTTCCAAGAACTCTGAAGTTATCGTTCGTCCGGCGATCAAGGCGTAAGGAGCGAAATAATGGAACTTAATGTCTTGAACGAACAGGGTCAGAAGCTCGCCGCTAACGACGCCGTGTTTGGTCGTGAATACAATGAAGCCCTGGTGCACCAGATCGTGGTTGCTTTCCAGGCCAACGCGCGTCTTGGTACGCGTGCCCAGCTCACCCGAGCTGAAGTGCACCATTCCACCAAGAAGCCCTGGCGTCAGAAGGGTACGGGCCGTGCTCGTTCCGGTATGACCAGCTCGCCCGTGTGGCGTGGGGGCGGTCGCGCTTTCCCGAACAGCCCGTTCGAAAACTTCAGCCAGAAGGTTAACAAGAAGATGTATCGTGCCGCTATGGCCACGATCTACTCCAAGCTCGTTGCTGACGAACGTCTTGTTGCCATCGACGCTATCCAGGCCGAAACGCCCAAGACCAAGGCTTTTGCCGCTCAGGTTAAGGCGATGGGTCTTGACGGTAAGGTTCTTATCGTTGTGTCCGAAGCTGAACTCGAAGCCAATGCCAACCTTGATCTTGCTTCCCGCAACTTGAAGGATGTGATGGTTGTTACGGTTCGCGAAGCCAATCCTTTGTGCCTCCTTTACTTTGATAAGGTTGTCTGCACGAAGGCCGCTGTTGCTGAAATTGAGGAGATGCTGGTATGAACCAGGAACGTCTGTTGAAGGTGCTCGTCGCGCCCGTGATCTCCGAAAAGAGCACGATGGTTAGTGAAAAGCAGAACCAGATCGTCTTTGCTGTCATCCCCGATGCCACCAAGGTCGAAGTCAAGGCTGCTGTTGAGCTGCTCTTTAAGGTGCAGGTCAAATCCGTTCAAATTCTGAACCAGAAGGGCAAGCAGAAGCGCTATGGTCGATTCATGGGCAAGCGCAACGATGTGCGCAAGGCCTATATCACCGTTGCCCCGGGTTCTGAAATCAACTTCGCGGAAGAGGTGAAGTAATGGCTCTCGTCAAACTCAAGCCGACGTCCGCCGGTCGCCGCCATGCAGTTAAGGTTGTTAACAAGGAACTCCATAAGGGTAAGCCTTGGGCAGCGTTGACTGAAAAGAAGAACCGCGGCTCCGGTCGTAACAACAACGGCCACATCACGTGCCGCCACAAGGGTGGTGGTCACAAGCGCGCTTATCGTATTATCGACTTCAAGCGCCAGAAGGACGGTATCCCCGCCCGTGTTGAACGTATCGAATACGATCCGAACCGCTCGGCTCATATCGCTCTCGTTCTCTACGCAGACGGCGAACGTCGTTACATCATCGCTCCGAAGGGCTTGACCGTTGGTCAGGAAATCATGAACGGTGCTGAAAGCCCGATCAAGGTGGGTAACACCCTTCCGTTGCGTAACATTCCCGTTGGTACGACGATCCACTGTATCGAAATGCTCCCGGGTAAGGGCGCCCAGATGGTGCGCGCTGCCGGTGCTTTCGCTCAGCTCGTCGCTCGTGAAGGCGAATATGCTCAGATCCGTCTGCGCTCCGGTGAAGTCCGCCGCGTTCTTATCGAATGCCGCGCGACCGTCGGTACCGTCGGTAACGAAGAAAACAGCCTCCGTGAACTCGGTAAGGCTGGTGCCAAGCGCTGGCGCGGTGTGCGTCCGACCGTTCGTGGTGTTGCCATGAACCCGGTGGACCATCCGCACGGTGGTGGTGAAGGTAAGACTGGTACGGGCCGTGCTCCTGTCACGCCGTGGGGTCAGCTCACCAAGGGTTATCGTACCCGTAACAGCAAGCGTACCGATTCGATGATCGTTTCGCGTCGCAACCGTAAATAAGGGGGCCTAGAATGTCTCGTTCCTTGAAGAAAGGCCCGTTTGTTGACGGGCACTTATTGAAGAAAGTCGAAGCCGCTCAGGCCGGCGCTAACAAGCGTCCGATCAAGACCTGGTCGCGTCGTTCGATGGTTCTTCCTGAGTTCATCGGTTTGACGATCGCCGTGCATAACGGCCGTCAGCACGTGCCGGTGTACATCAATGAAAACATGGTCGGCCACAAGCTCGGTGAATTTGCGAATACTCGCACGTTCAAGGGCCACGTTGCCGGTGACAAGAAGGTGGGTCGATAATGGAAACTACTGCTATCGTTCGTGGTGTCCGTCTTTCGGCACAGAAGGGTCGTTTGGTTGCTGACCTCGTTCGCGGTAAGCCCGTGGACAAGGCTTTAGCTATCCTCACCTTCACGCAGAAGAAAGCCGCTGTCATCATTAAGAAGGCTCTTGAAAGCGCCATCGCCAATGCCGAGCACAATGACGGTGCCGACATTGACACGTTGGTCGTGACCAAGATTCACGTGGAAAAGGCTGCTACGTTGCGCCGTTTCGCTGCCCGTGCTAAGGGCCGCGGTACCCGTATCAACAAGCAGACGAGCCACATTTATATCACTGTTGGCGAAGCGAAAGCTAAATAAAGGTGTACCATGGGTCAGAAAATTAATCCCACCGGTTTCCGCCTTCCCGTGACGCGTAATTGGACGTCGCGCTGGTATGCGGTTGGCCGTGATTTTTCTCGTACGCTCGGTGAAGACCTGGCTGTTCGCTCCTTCCTCCAGAAGAAGCTCCGCAACGCCAGCGTGAGCCGTATCCTGATTGAACGTCCTGCGAACAATGCTCGCATCACGATCTTCTCGGCTCGTCCGGGTGTTGTGATCGGTCGTCAGGGTGCTGACATCGAAGCGCTTAAGGCTGAAGTTCAGAAGATGATTGGTGTGCCCGTGCACGTCAACATCGAAGAAGTTCGCCGTCCTGAACTTGACGCTCAGCTCATCGCTGACGGCATCACGCAGCAGCTCGAACGCCGCGTTATGTTCCGTCGCGCTATGAAGCGTGCGATGCAGAACGCCATGCGTATGGGCGCTCAGGGCATCAAGATCATGAGTTCCGGCCGTTTGAACGGTGCTGATATTGCCCGTTCCGAATGGTACCGTGAAGGTCGTGTGCCGTTGCACACCCTGCGCGCTAACATCGACTATGGCTTCTCCGAAGCTCACACCACGTACGGTGTGGTCGGCGTTAAGGTTTGGGTTTACAAGGGTGACAACTTCGGTCAAGAAGAAGTTGAAGCTCCGCGTGAAGACCGTCGTGGTCGCCGTCGCGAAGACCGTCCTGGTCGTCGCAATGGCCGTCGCAATGACAACCGTCAGGCTCGTAAGCCTGCCGCTACGGACGGAGAATAACGATGTTGCAACCTAATCGTCGTAAGTACCGCAAGGACCAGAAGGGCCGTAACTACGGTCTCGCCCAGCGTGGCGCCAATGTGTCCTTCGGTGAATTCGGTCTGAAGACCGTTGAACGCGGTCGCATTACTGCTCGTCAGATTGAAGCCGCTCGTCGTGCGATTACCCGCCACATCAAGCGTGGTGGTCGCGTGTGGATCCGCATCTTCCCGGACAAGCCCATCTCCAGCAAGCCTGCTGAAGTTCGTATGGGTAACGGTAAGGGTAACCCGGAATACTGGGTCGCTCTCGTCCAGCCGGGTCGTGTGCTTTATGAAATGGACGGCGTTCCCGAACAGCTCGCCCGTGAAGCTTTCCAGCTCGCGGCTGCCAAGTTGCCGGTGAAGACGACGTTCGTTGTCCGCCAGATCGGCATGTAAGGAGACGGACATGAATGCAAAAGAACTCCGCGCTAAGGATACCGAAGCGCTGAACAAGGAACTGCATGAGCTTCTCAATACGGAATTCAAGCTCCGTATGCAGAAGGCTACTCAGCAGCTTAGCAACACCTCGTCGTTGCGTACGACGCGTCGCGATATCGCCCGCGTCCGCACGATTCTCACTGAAAAGGCGGCCAAATGACGGAACAGGCTAAAGCGTCCTTGACGCGTACCCTCCAGGGCGTCGTCGTCAGCGACAAGATGGACAAGACCGTTACGGTCCTCGTTGAACGTAAGGTTAAGCATCCGCTTTATGGCAAGTATGTCGTTAAGAGCAAGAAGTATCATGCTCATGACGAACTCAACTGCCAGGAAGGTGACAAGGTTGAAATTAAGGAAGGTCGTCCCATGTCCAAGACCAAGTCTTGGACGGTGTCGAAGGTCCTTGTGAAGGCCGTCATCATCTAAGTTGATGCGA
This sequence comes from Sutterella sp., assembly GCA_020025955.1. Taxonomy (GTDB): domain Bacteria; phylum Pseudomonadota; class Gammaproteobacteria; order Burkholderiales; family Burkholderiaceae_F; genus Sutterella. Next base: position 38,302 of record JAHHRF010000001.1, on the reverse strand, counting down.
GCGATAAAAAAATCGCTCATTTGACTTGCAGGGCTATTTTCCTTCGGATATAGTTACAAGTCTGATCGCCCGGGTACCACCAGTGGTCTCGGGCGATGTCTTTTCTCTGGGTGACTATTTGTCAAGTCTCCCAAGCACTTAGCTTGGTTTCAGGGCTTGTCAAGTGGTTGTCTTCCTCCCGTAACGGGACCAATACTATCCACCATTGAGTGGAATAAGTTGGGATTTTATAAACCATGATTCAGATGCAAAGCCGACTGGACGTGGCCGATAACACCGGCGCTCGTTCAGTGATGTGTATCAAGGTGTTGGGCGGCTCTAAGCGCCGTTATGCCAACATCGGTGACGTCATCAAGGTGACGGTCAAGGAAGCGGCCCCCCGCGGTCGCGTTAAGAAGGGTGAAGTGTACAACGCGGTCGTGGTTCGCACGGCTCACGGTGTTCGCCGCCCGGACGGCTCCTCCATCAACTTTGATGGTAACGCTGCCGTTCTTCTCAATAGCAAGCTGGAGCCCATCGGCACCCGCATCTTCGGGCCGGTTACGCGTGAATTGCGTACCGAGCAGTTCATGAAGATCGTGTCGCTCGCTCCTGAAGTTATTTAATTAAGGAGTAGCGATGCAACGTATTCGCAAAGGTGACGAGGTTATCGTCATTGCCGGTCGCGACAAGGGTACGAAGGGCACCGTCCTCTCCCGCGTTGATGATCGTCACGTCGTCGTTGAAGGCGTGAATGTCGTTAAGAAGCATACCCGTCCGAACCCGCAGCTCGGGATCGTTGGCGGTATCGTCGACAAGACCCTTCCGATCGATCAGTCCAACCTCATGCTCGTCAACCCGGAATCCGGTAAGGGCGAACGTGTTGGCTTCAAGATGGTCGACGGCAAGAAGGTTCGTGTCTTTAAGTCCAACGGCGCCGTCGTCGGTGCTAAGTGAGGGTGAAGATGTCTCGTTTTAACGCTATGTATCACGAAACCATCGTCCCCGAACTCATGAAGAAGTTTGGCTACAAGACGACGATGCAGGTTCCCCGCATCACCAAGATCACCCTCAACATGGGCGTTGGTGAAGCTGTGAACGACAAGAAGCTTGTTGACAACGCTGTTGCCGACATGACGAAGATTGCCGGTCAGAAGCCGGTTGTGACGGTTACCCGTAAGGCTATCGCGAACTTTAAGATTCGTGAAAACATGCCCATCGGCTGTAAGGTCACGCTCCGTGGCGAACGCATGTATGACTTCCTTGACCGCTTGGTCACGGTGGCCTTCCCCCGCGTTCGTGACTTCCGTGGTGTCTCTGGTCGTGCTTTTGACGGCCGTGGCAACTACAACATCGGTTTGAAGGAACAGATCATCTTCCCGGAAATTGAGTACGACAAGATCGATGCTCTCCGCGGTATGAATATCTCCATCACCACGACGGCGAAGTCCGACGAAGAAGCCAAGGCGCTTCTCGCTGGTTTCAACTTCCCGTTCCGCAATTGAGGTTGACGCAAAATGGCAAAACTCGCTCTGATTAACCGTGAGGCCAAGCGTGCCGCTACGGTGGAAAAGTTCGCGGCCAAGCGCGCCGCCCTCAAGGCTATTATTAATGACGCTACCTGCTCGATGGAAGAGCGCTTGGAAGCCCGTGCTAAGTTGCAGGCTCTCCCGCGCAACGCGAGCCCGGTCCGCCAGCGTAACCGCTGCGCGTTGACTGGTCGTCCCCGTGGCACGTTCCGCAAGTTTGGCTTGTGCCGTGGCATGATTCGTGACGCCGCCATGCGCGGTGATATTCCTGGCCTTGTCAAGGCTAGCTGGTAAGCGAGGAGATTACGACAATGAGTATGAGTGATCCGATCGCCGATATGTTGACCCGCATCCGCAATGGTCAGCTTGTCGAGAAGACCGAAGTTTGCATGCCTTCCTCCAAGTTGAAGGTTGCTATCGCCAAGGTCTTAAAGGATGAAGGTTATATCGAAGATTTCGCTGTGGAAGCCAATGAAGGCAAGCCCGCGCTTCGTGTTAGCTTAAAGTACTACGCCGGCCGTCCCGTGATTGAACGCCTTGAGCGCGTTTCCCGTCCGGGCCTGCGTATTTATAAGAACAGCGGTTCTATTCCCCAGGTGATGAACGGTCTCGGTATCGCGATCGTTTCTACCCCGAAGGGTGTTATGACCGATCGTGCAGCACGCAACGCCGGTATCGGCGGTGAAGTGCTCTGCTACGTCGCCTAACCCGAGGAGTGTAGAAATGAGTCGTATTGCTAAGAATCCGGTTCAGCTCGTCAACGGTGTTTCTTACACCATGACGGATGCCAACATCACCGTTAAGGGTCCCGTTGGTGAAGTTTCCATGCACATCCTCCCCTTGGTTTCGATCAAGGAAGAAGATGGCGCCTTGCACTTTGCTCCCCTTGATGAATCCCGCGCGGCTAACGCCAACGCTGGTACCATGCGCGCCCTCGTGGCCGACATGTTCAAGGGTTGCTCGGTGGGCTTCCAGAAGAGCCTCAAGCTCGTCGGCGTGGGCTTCCGTGCCCAGGCTCAGGGTGACGTTCTTAACCTCTCGTTGGGCTTCTCCCACCCGATCGCGCACAAGATGCCGGCCGGTGTGAAGGCAGAAACCCCCAGCCAGACGGAAATCGTCATCAAGGGCGCTGACAAGCAGAAGGTGGGTCAGACCGCAGCTGAAATTCGTGCATACCGTAAGCCTGAACCCTATAAGGGCAAGGGTGTTCGTTATGTCGATGAAGTCGTGGTTATCAAGGAAACCAAGAAGAAGTAATCGGGGCGATTAATATGATCAACAAAAAACAAAGCCGCTTGCGCCGTGCTCGTGCTACGCGCGCTCGCATTCTGTTGCAGAAGGTCGATCGTCTGACGGTTCATCGCACCAACCTGCACATTTACGCCAGCATCATTTCGGCCGACAACGGTCGTACGCTGGTCTCGGCCTCCACGGTCGAACCTGAAGTGCGTGCTCAGATCGCTAACGGTGGCAACGTTGCCGCCGCTAAGTTCATCGGCACGCGTCTCGCCGAAAAGGCTAAGGCTGCCGGTCTCGAAACCGTCGCTTTTGACCGTTCCGGCTACCGTTACCATGGCCGCGTGGCCGCGCTTGCTGACGCAGCGCGTGAAGCCGGCCTCAAGTTCTAAGGCAGGTCGAAATGGCTAACGTTCAAGGTAAAAACCAGATGGTCGACGAACAGGGCGACGGTCTGCGTGAAAAGATGATCGCGGTTAACCGCGTCACGAAGGTTGTTAAGGGTGGTCGTATCCTCGCGTTCGCTGCTCTTACGGTTGTTGGTGACGGCGACGGTCGCATCGGTATGGGTACGGGTAAGTCCCGCGAAGTGCCGCAGTCCGTTTCTAAGGCCATGGAGCGCGCTCGCAACTCCATGATCCGCGTCCCGCTCAAGAATGGCACGATCCACCACCAGGTTGAAGGTCGTCATGGCGCTTCCCGCGTCATCATGATGCCCGCTTCCGAAGGTACCGGTGTGATCGCTGGTGGTCCGATGCGCGCTGTGTGCGATGCTGTCGGTATCCGTGACGTGGTGGCGAAGGCCTATGGTTCCACGAACCCGTACAACTTGGTTCGCGCTACCATCAACGCTCTCGCTAACCTCCACAGCCCGTCCGACATTGCTGCCAAGCGTGGCAAGACGGTCGAAGAGCTGTTCGGCTAATTAGGAGAAACCAGACATGTCCGAAAAGAAGACCGTTAAGGTTACTCTTGTTAAGAGCCCCATCGGCACGAATGCTGACCACCGCGCTACGGTTCGTGGCTTGGGCTTGAAGAAGCTCAACCACTCCCGCGTGCTCGTGGATACGCCTGAAGTCCGTGGCATGATCAAAAAAGTTGCGTTCTTAGTACGCGCCGAATGATCAAGAGGTAGTATCAATGCGTTTAAATACGATTAAGCCCGCTGAGGGCTCTAAGAAGCCCGCTCGCCGCGTTGGTCGCGGTGTGGGTTCTGGCTTGGGCAAGACCGCTGGTCGTGGCCACAAGGGTCAGAAGTCCCGTGCTGGCGGCTTCCACAAGGTAGGTTTTGAAGGCGGCCAGATGCCTATGTATCGCCGTCTTCCGAAGCGTGGTTTCACCTCGATGACCCGCCGCTATTGTGAAGTGGTTCGTCTTTCCGACCTGGAAAAGATTGGCGTTGAAGAGATTGATCTCGGCATTCTTCAGTCTGCCGGCATCGTTTCTTCCCGCGCTTTGGCTGCTCGCGTGATCCTCTCGGGTGAACTCACCCGCAAGGTGATCGTTCGCGGTCTTGGTGTCACCAAGGGTGCCCGTGCTGCGATCGAAGCAGCTGGTGGTTCCGTGGCTGACAGCGAATAAGCTTTACCAGAGAGGAATCCGACGTGGCGACTAGCCCTAGCTCCAAGCAACAGTCGGGCCTCAGCAAGTACGGCGACCTTCAGGGTCGCCTGATCTTCCTAGCGCTCGCGCTCGTTGTCTACCGAATCGGCGCCCATGTGCCGGTTCCGGGAATCGATCCCGATATGCTCAAGCAGCTGTTTAATCAACAGCAGGGCGGCATTCTCGGGCTATTCAACATGTTTTCCGGCGGCGCACTGTCGCGCTTCTCGGTCTTCGCGTTGGGGATCATGCCGTACATTTCTGCATCGATTATCATGCAGATGCTTTCGTACGTGCTTCCCTCGCTCGAAGCCCTTCGTAAAGAAGGTGAGGCTGGGCGTCGCAAAATTACCCAATACACGCGTTACGGCACGCTCGCGCTTGGTATCTTCCAAGGGTTTGGGATTGCCGTCGCACTGGAGAGCCAACACGGTCTCGTGATTGATCCGGGCATGATGTTCCGTTTCACCACGACGGTGTCTCTCCTGACGGGTACTATGTTCCTGATGTGGCTCGGTGAGCAGATCACCGAACGCGGTTTAGGGAACGGTATCTCGATCATTATTTTCGCCGGGATTGTGGCCGGCCTTCCGAGTGCAGGTTCCGGCCTGGCTCAGTTGGTCAGCACGGGTGCTATTAGCCCCCTCTCTGCGATCTTCGTGATCGCGATTGTTCTCGCAGTGACGGCTTTCGTCGTCTTTGTGGAACGCGGCCAACGCCGTATTACCGTTAACTACGCTAAGCGTCAGGTAGGCAACAAGATGTATGGCGGTCAGAGCTCGTATCTGCCGTTGAAGATGAATATGTCGGGTGTGATTCCCCCGATCTTCGCTTCGTCCTTGATCTTGTTCCCGGCTACCCTGGCGGGTTGGTTCACCAGTGGTGACTCCACCCGTTGGATCCGAGATTTGGCAGCCTCGCTGTCGCCCGGTCAGCCGCTTTACACCCTGCTTTATGCAGTATTAATTGTGTTCTTTGCCTATTTCTACACGGCGTTGGTTTTCAACCCGCGTGAAACGGCCGAGAATCTCAAGAAGAGTGGTGCCTTCATTCCTGGCATTCGCCCGGGTGAACAAACGAGCCGCTATATCGATAAGGTGCTTTTGCGCTTAACGTTAGGCGGTGCGGTTTACTTGGTGTTCGTGTGCTTGGTGCCGGAATTCTTGAACTTAAAGTTCAACGTCCCCTTCAGCTTCGGCGGCACGTCGCTGTTGATTGTTGTGGTGGTGACGATGGACTTCATGACTCAGGTTCAGGCGTACATGATGTCCCACCAATATGAAAACTTGTTACGGAAGTCTAGCTTCCGTGGCTTCAGCCGAAACTAAAAAGTCGGCATAACACCCAATGCCGACGGGGGCAACCCCGTCACCGTGGGTTGGATAAATGGGTGACCATTGGGTCACCCTTTATCCGTCAAATGAATGTAAATTTGAATCTCAATGCACTACGTTGCCATTCTGACTTGCATTCAACAGAAACTTGAAGTAATCTTTACGGTTTCTGCCACGAGGGCATTGATAATCCGTGCGTAATTGCACGTGGAGATGAGAATGAAGGTTAACGCTTCGGTAAAAAAGATGTGCCGCAAGTGCAAAATCATCAAGCGTAAAGGCGTTGTCCGCGTGATCTGCTCCGATCCGCGTCACAAGCAGCGTCAAGGCTAAAGAGGTAAAAAATGGCACGTATCGCCGGTATTAATATTCCGCCGCAGCAGCACTGCGAAATCGGTTTGACCGCCATCTATGGCATCGGCCGTTCGCGCGCTCAGGAAATCCTGAACAACTGTGGCATTGAATTTTCCAAGAAGATCAAGGATCTCTCCGACGAAGAACTCGAAAAGATCCGTGAACAGGTCAACAGTTTCACTGTCGAAGGTGACTTGCGTCGTGAGGTTCAGCTCTCGATCAAGCGTCTTATCGACCTTGGGACGTACCGTGGCATGCGCCACCGCAAGGGCTTGCCCTGCCGTGGTCAGCGTACCCGTACTAATGCTCGCACCCGCAAAGGCCCGCGTAAGGCCGGTGTGACGCTCAAGAAGTAATAAAGGATAAGTATGGCTGGCAATAATTCCAAGCAGGCTGCTGGGCAGCGTGCTCGTAAGAAGGTCAAGAAGGTCGTGACGGAAGGTATCGCTCACGTTCACGCTTCCTTCAACAACACCATCATCACGATCACTGATCGCCAGGGCAACGCTATCGCTGCGTCGTCCTCCGGTGCTCAGGGCTTTAAGGGCTCCCGCAAGTCCACCCCGTTCGCTGCACAGGTTGCTGCTGACGTGGCTGGCAAGATTGCTCTTGAATACGGTCTCAAGAACGTTGAAGTCCGTATTTGGGGTCCCGGTCCTGGTCGCGAATCCTCCGTTCGTGCATTGAATGCACTCGGTATCCGTGTGACGTCCATCCAGGACGTGACGCCGGTTCCGCATAACGGTGTTCGCCCCTCCAAGCGCCGTCGCGTTTAATTTTTAACAATTTCTGTTGAATCCCCCGTGTTCACTGCATTACTGAGGCATGTGAACTGAATGTAGGGGTTACCTACAGGATAAAGAGGCATTTTTAAATGGCACGATATCTCGGTCCTAAGCTCAAACTTTCGCGTCGCGAAGGTATTGATCTTAATTTGAAGAGCGCCCGTCGTTCGTTTGAATCCAAAGTCAAGGACGTCGGCACCAAGCCGGGCCAGCACGGTAAGATCTCCGGCGCCCGCATGTCTGACTTCGGCGCGCAGATGCGCGAAACGCAGAAGGCCAAGCGCCTTTACGGTGTGCTCGAACGTCAGTTCCGCCGCTATTTTGCGGAAGCTGACCGTATCGCCGGTAACACCGGTGAAAACCTCCTTAAGCTCCTTGAATGCCGTCTCGACAACGTCGTCTACCGCATGGGCTTCGGCTCCACGCGCGCAGAGGCTCGTCAGGTGGTTTCCCATGGCGCTATTCTCGTCAACGGCCGTAAGGTCGACATTCCTTCTTACATGGTTAAGCCCGGTGACGTCGTCTCCGTGCGCGAAAAGGCCCAGAAGCAGACTCGTATTCTCGAAGCGCTCGACTTGGCCGGCCAGAACGGCTTCCCGGCTTGGGTTGCTGTCGATGTGAAGAAGTTCGAAGGTACGTTCAAGAGCGTTCCCGCTCGTGATGAAATCGCTTACGAAATTAACGAAGCGCTCATCGTCGAACGTTACTCTCGTTAATTGTCCTTATGGACTGTTCGGCCGATGTAGTGCGTCGGCCGGCAATGCTCACAGTGGCAGAAAAATCGAAACGCGGTCCCCTCGGCCGCGTTTTCGTTCTTTCGACGTGGTGGCTTTTTCCCACCACTCGATTCCCATCGGTATTGGCGACAGTGCCGATCGGAATCGATTAAAATCGAGAATTAACGACGCCAAAATGACCAGGGAGCCTGGCGTCACTTTTACGCTCCCAATCCCATTCGTCTGTCGGCTTAACGCGCCGGCCGGAATATTAAAGGATTAACACTCATGGCAAATATCGCCCTTTTGCAGCCCACCAGCGTGGACGTGCAGCTTAGCGAAACGGATCCTAACAGCGCCGTTATTACGCTTGAACCGTTTGAACGTGGCTATGGCCACACGTTAGGCAACGCACTTCGCCGTATTTTGATGAGCTCCATGATCGGTTACGCACCGACGGAAGTTCAGATCAGCGGTGTGGTTCATGAATACTCCCAGATCGACGGCGTCATGGAAGACGTTGTGGACATCCTCTTGAACTTGAAGGGCGTGGTTTTCAAGCTCGAAGGTCGTGATGAAGTCACGTTGAAGCTCCACCGTGAAGGTGAAGGCGTTGTGACCGCTGCCGACTTCGAATTGCCGCACGATGTGACGATCATCAACCCCGAGCACGTCATCGCCAACCTCTCCGGTGGCCGTCTTGACATGCAGGTGAAGGTGGAAACGGGCCGTGGCTATCAGCCGGGTGACGTTCGCGCTTTCCGCGACGACTACTCCAAGAGCGCCTTGGGTCGCATCATCATGGATGCTTCCTTCTCCCCGATCCGCCGCGTGGCTTACCAGGTTCAGGCCGCTCGCGTTCAGCAGCGCACCGACCTTGACAAGCTCGAAATGACGATCGAAACGAACGGTGCCGTGGGTCCGGAAGACGCCCTTCACGAAGCCGTCCGTATCCTTCAGGAACAGCTCGCGGTCTTTGGTTCCATCACCAATGAACCCACCAGCGCTGAAGCCGAAGTGCCTGAAGCCGATCAGCCGCCTCCCTTGGATCCGATCCTCTTGCGTCCGGTTGACGACCTCGAACTCACGGTTCGCTCGGCTAACTGCTTGAAGGCTGAAAAGATCGAACGCATCGGTGACCTTATCCAGCGCACCGAAAACGAATTGCTCAAGACCCCGAACTTGGGTCGTAAGTCCTTGATGGAAATCAAGGAAGTCTTGGCCGCTCATGGTCTTACGCTCGGTAGCCGTCTCGACAACTGGCCGCCTGCTCAGGACCGCTTAGTGGCCCCTGGCTTCAAGAAGTAATTCGACTTCGACATAAAGCTCTCCTTCACGGAGAGCTTTGAAAGACGGACGGACACGAATTCGCCCGTCTTTCAAACGAAAAAACGACGTTGAGCTTTCAGCGTCGTTTTTTAATTGCACGGCGTTTTCTTTTCTTGTAGAATCAACGCCTTATCGGTACCCGTCCGCCATCGGAGTGACCGCTCGCCTTTTAAGGACAGCGCCTCCAACGGATAGAAGAGTCGGGGCCGGTGAATTGATTGCTTCTCTTCTTTTTTTCGAAGCAATCCTTTAAAGAAAACATTTATACAGAGGTATTTACTATGCGTCACCGTCACGGTCTTCGTAAGCTCAACCGCACCAGCGCTCACCGCTTGGCTATGCTCCGCAACATGATGGTCTCCTTGCTTCGCCACGAAGCCATCAAGACCACCCTTCCTAAGGCTAAGGAACTTCGCCGTGTCGTCGAACCGATGATCACGCTCGCTAAGAACCCGACCGTTGCGAACAAGCGTTTGGCTTTCAACCGCCTCCGCGATCGTGAAATCGTTGTGAAGCTCTTCAACGAAATCGGCCCCCGCTTTGCTAACCGCAACGGCGGCTACACCCGTATCCTCAAGATGGGCTACCGTGTTGGCGACAACGCTCCGATGGCCTACATGGAACTCGTGGAAAAGGCTGAAGTGGTTGAAGAAGTCAAGGAAGCCTAATTTAGGTTTCGTTGATTGATGGGTTTTAGAACCCTTCGACACAAAATGCTTAAAGCCCGATGGCGCGCTTTGTCGCCCTCGGGCTTTTTGTTTGCCTGTAAAATGAAACTTCCACCCGTTGGGGGTTTCGTTTTCTTGAGGATACGCCACAGCATGGACGCGATGCGAATTGATAAATGGCTTTGGGCTGCGCGCTTTTTTAAGACCCGCTCCGTCGCCCAAGAGGCGGTGGGACTGGGGCGTGTGCGTGCGCTCGGTGGCCAACGCATGAAAGCGAGTCGTGATGTGAAAGTCGGTGACACCCTTGAAATCGACCGTGGGGACGAGCACTTCGTGGTGGTGGTAAAGGGCCTTTCCAGCGTCCGTGGCCCCGCTCCCGTCGCTCAAACGCTCTATGAGGAGACGGCGGAAAGCCTTTTAAAGCGTACGCAAAAGAAAGACGCCATGAAGGTCGCCTTTGAGCCCGCGCACGCCATCCCCAAGGGACGCCCCACGAAGCGCGATCGCCGTCGTATGGAGGCCGTTTCGTTCGACGGCTTTGACGACTAACGAAATAAAAAAAGCGATGGACCAAAGGGGTGTGCCCTCGCCATCGCTTTATCCACCAGGGTAGAGTGTTTAGAGACCCACCCCGACCCCAACGCCGATACTGGGCGTGGGTAACGTTAATTCCCCCGAGACACCACAGCCCGTCAAGGCGAGCCCTAAGGTGGCTAAGGCGGTAAGAATCATAATGCTTCGCATAAGAAGGAGTCCTTGTAATGCAGACGGAGTCTGAATTTTTAGCGCTCGCGGAAGCGCAGTTTGCGCACCTTGAGCAATGGGTAGAAACCGTAACCGATGGCGAATGTGAAACCTTTCGCAACGGTCATGTGTTAGCCATTGAATTAGACGACGGCCGTCAAGTCATCGTCAACATTCAGGCGCCTATGCAGGAAATCTGGTTTGCCAGTCCCTTTGGGGGGCACCATTTCCGTCTGTCGGGCCAGGCTTGGTGCGACACGCGTACCGAAGCGACGCTCGAGAGCGTAATCGCCGAGGCACTCACCCGCATGGGGGTCGAGGTCACGCTGTAAGTGTAATAGATATTGCTCGAGCACTTACCAAGAAAAAAGGCACCCTTCAGAGAAAGGGTGCCTTTTTGGCTTTAGGGCTTAGAAGATTTGATTGTTGAGGAGCGCCTCACCAATCGCATCTTGCGTTTCGCTCAAGGGGTTGCCGTTGGCATCCAAGGGGAGGCTCCCCACTTGATCCTTGTAGTAGAGTTCGCCGTCGTGCTCCACCACCGAGGAGGGCATGATGTGCACGGCCTCAGGGGTGTTAGCGAGCGCCACTTGCATGTAGCTAATCCACACGGGAAGCGCTAAGCCGCCACCCGTCTCACGCGCCCCTAAGCGGCGTGGGGTGTCGTAGCCTAACCAAGCCACGCCCACCTGATCGCCCGCGTACCCGCAGAACCAGGCGTCGTGCGCGTCATTGGTGGTACCGGTTTTGCCGGCAATATCCTGGCGACCCAGCTCTCGCGTCGCACGTCGTGCCGTCCCACGAACGGCGACGCCGTGCATGAGGGAGTTCATCACGAAGGCGTTAGCGTCCGAAATCGCACGAATGGACTCGTCCCCGGCGCTGCGACCGGTGTTACGCATCAAGGTGCGACCATTGACGTCCGTGACGCGCTCAATCAAGTAGGGCTTGACGCGGTAGCCGCCGTTAGCAAACACCATGTAGCCAGCGAGCATCTGCCAGGGGGTAACGCTCCCCGAGCCCAACGCCATCGGTAAGTACGCCGGATGATCCTTGGCGGCAAAGCCAAAGCGCGTGATGTACTGCTGGGCATACTTCGGGGTGATGGCCTGAAGGATGCGAATCGAAATCAGGTTTTTCGAGAGCTCCAACCCACGACGCAAGGGCATGGGCCCATCAAAGCGCCCTTCGTAATTGCGCGGCTCCCACAACTTGTTCCCCGTTAATTTGGGGTCAATCATGATCGGGGCGTCGTTAACGATGGTCGCAGGCGTAAAGCCCTTTTCTAAGGCCGCCGAATAAATAAAGGGTTTAAAGGCGGAGCCTGGCTGACGCTGAGCTTGGGTGACGTGGTTGAATTTATTGATATTAAAGTCAAAGCCCCCCACGAGCGCTTGCACGGCACCCGTGGTGGAGTTCGCTGCCACAAAGGCGGCTTCCACTTCCGGGACCTGCGCTAAGGTCCAACCGTCCTTCTCGGTGCGCGTCACACGCACCAAGGCCCCTGGGCGCAACTGGCTCTTGTCTTTGCGGGCCACCAAGTAGTGGCGACCAAACTTCAAGCTCGCCTTATCCAAGGTGACGACTTCATTGGGGCTCAACCACACCTGGATTTCCTTCGGGGTGGCGCGCTTCACAACGGCCGCTACCATAAAGGGCGAGGTGCGCATATCCGAGAGCGCCGCCTTTACAGCCTTGGCTTCACCCTTGGCAGGGAGCGTCACAAAGCCTTCAGGACCACGGTACCCGTACTTACGGTCGTAGCGCTGGAGCTGTTGATGCACGGCTTCTACCGCCGCATTTTGATCCTTGGTGTTAATCGTGGTGTACACGTTTAACCCACGCGAATAGGTTTCGTCCTTGAAGATGTCATAGACGAGCTGACGGGCTAATTCCGCCGCGTACTTAGCGTGGATCTTGTCGCCCGTATCCCCTAAGGCCGCTAACTCTTCAGGGCTCGGCGCACGGCGCGTCTGCATGGGGGCAGCGCGCTCTGCGGTGTAGGTGATCTCATCGATGTAATGCAAGTCGTACATGCGACGAAGCACGTAGTTTTTGCGCATCGTGGCGCGGGCCGGATTCACGATCGGGTTGTAAGCCGAGGGGGCCACCGGGAGCCCGGCCAACGTGGCGGCTTCCCCGATGGAAAGGTCCTTGAGGCTGCGACCAAAGTACGTGCGTGCCGCACTCTGGAACCCATAGGCACGCTGACCCAAGTAAATCTGGTTGATATAGATTTCGAGAATCTGATCCTTCGTGAGCATGCGCTCAATCTTGAAGGACATGGCGATTTCGTAGAGCTTACGCTTGTAGGTACGCTTCGTCGTTAAGAAGAAGTTACGCGCCACCTGCTGCGTGATGGTCGAGCCCCCTTGACCGCGACGCCCCGTCAAGACGTTGATCAAGGCAGCACGCACGATCCCCGTGACTTCAATCCCCGGGTGCTCATAAAAGCCGTCGTCTTCGGCGGCCAAAATGGCATGACGCACATCGAGCGGCACATCCTTTAAGGGCACGTAGTCACGATGCTCCAGGCCAAATTCCCCCATCAACTGCCCGTCGGCACTCCAAATGCGCAACGGCACGCGCGGATGATAGTTCTGGAGCGCATCCAAGGGCGGGAGCTGATGGTAGATGTAGGCGAAAACGAAGATGAGCAAAAACAGCCCACTGAGACCGGCTGAGACCCCAATGGCTAAAGCCCACTTCACAAAACGCCAAAGGCCCGACGAGGTTTTTTTCTTCACTCGACGGACCGGTTTTTTTCTAGTCGTTGCACTCACAAAATTATCCGCTGTTGATTAGGTTGACGGGACTCCATTTTAGTCTAGGTATCTCGTTGATGTTTGTCTGAAAACTGGGGAAGTAAAGGGAATTGTTGCGCATATGTTACAGGGTGCGTTTTTTTCCTCTCCCTGCGGGCATAAAAGAGGGGGCACCTTTACAATAACCCTCACTGGGTACCCGATTTGCGCCATGGGCGGGAAGGGGTGCCGTTTGCCGTCGGAGCGTTGCCAGGGAGGTAACCGCTCCTATTCGTGTCTTGATTAAGCCAGAAACGACGGCTTTAACTCTTTTTCTTCGAAGCGAGAGTGGGGCGCTACCGCGTCCCTACTCACGACGTCTTTTTTCTATGAACGATTATGTCAAGATTGACGACCTGACCTTTGGGTATCAGGATCGCGTCATTCTCAATCACGTGTCGATGCGTTTTAAACGCGGACAAGTCGTGGCCATTATGGGCGGCTCAGGGATGGGTAAAACCACCCTGTTGAAGCTCATCGGGGGTTTGTTAGCGCCCGATGCGGGCACGATTACGATCAACGGTCTCAAGGTTGAGGCCAACGATCGTCAGTCGCTCTATCGCCTTCGTCGCCACATCGGCATGCTCTTTCAGTTTGGGGCGCTCTTCACGGACCTCTCCGTCTTTGATAACGTCGCCTTTCCGTTACGTGAACAAACGGATTTGGACGAAGAGACGATTCGTGATTTAGTCCTCATGAAACTCAATGCCGTGGGGTTGCGTGGGGCACACGCCTTGATGCCGAGCGAAATCTCGGGCGGGATGAGCCGTCGCGTGGCTTTGGCGCGTGCCATTGCCTTGGACCCAGGGCTCATTCTCTACGATGAGCCTTTCGCGGGGTTAGACCCCATTTCGATGGGGCTCACGGCGCAGCTCATTCAAAACCTGAATCGTGCGTTGGGGTCCACCTCGTTAATTGTGACCCATGACGTCGCGGAAACCTTTGCCATTGCCGACTATGTCTACATGATTAGTGGCGGCAAGGTGGCCGCGGAAGGGACCCCTGAAGCATTGAAAGCCAGTACGGATCCCTTCGTGGTGCAGTTTATTAATGGGGAAGCGGACGGTCCGGTGCGCTTCCACTATCCGGCGCCCGATGTGGCCACCGACTTTTTAGGAGGCTCGTCGAAATGAAGGTGTTAACGAGCATTGGCGCGTGGGTTTTAGATCGCTTAGCCACCGTGGGTCGCTTTGGTCTCTTTTCGGGCCGCACCCTGTTGGCGTTACCTGGCGCTCGTGGCGCGGAAGTGGTGCGTCAGATCCACTTCATTGGGAATTACTCCCTCGTCATCATTGCGGTTTCTGGCCTCTTTGTAGGGTTCGTCTTGGGGCTTCAGGGCTACTACACGTTAGTGCGCTACGGGAGCGAACAAGCCTTGGGCGTCTTGGTGGCGCTTTCCCTCGTGCGCGAATTGGGGCCCGTTGTGACGGCGCTTCTTTTTGCGGGTCGTGCCGGAACGGCCTTGACCGCTGAAATCGGCTTAATGCGTGCGGGTGAACAATTAGCCGCCATGGAAATGATGGGGGTCGACCCCCTTCGTCGCGTGATTGCACCGCGCTTTTTAGCCGCCTTTATTTCGATGCCGATTCTGGCTTTGATCTTCTCAGCCGTCGGGATTGTGGGCGCCTGGTTAGTGGGTGTCCCCTTAATCGGGACCGATAACGGCGCCTTCTGGTCGCAGATGCAAGGGGCGGTTGACGTCATGAGCGACATCGGTAACGGCGTCGTCAAGAGCCTCGTCTTTGGGATGGGCGTGAGTGCCGTGGCGCTCTTCACGGGTTACACCGCGCGTCCGACTCCAGAAGGGGTGGCACGTGCCACGACCACCACCGTGGTGGTTTCGTCCTTGATGGTTCTGGGGCTCGACTTTATGTTGACGGCCGGGATGTTTACAACGGTTTAACGCGATCCGAGAAATCGCTCAAACAAAAAAGACCTCAATAGAAGGTGAACAAATGAAAAATCGCAATACACTGGAATTAGCCGTTGGGCTCTTCGTGGTTTTAGGCGTGGTGGCCGCGCTCTTTTTAGCGCTTCAATCCGCCAACTTAGGGAGCTTTGCGCTCGGTGGGAAGAGTGTGGAAGTCTCGGCGGAATTCACCAATATCGGTGGCTTAAAGCCCCGTGCCCCCGTGAAGTCGGCCGGCGTCGTGGTGGGGCGTGTGAAGTCCGTGAGCTTTGACCCCGTCACCTTCAAAGCCAAGGTGGTGATGAATTTGGATGCGCAGTACCCGTTCCCGGCCGATAGTTCCGTGCAGATCCTCACGTCTGGCCTCTTGGGCGAGCAGTACATTGGGATCGTGCCCGGGGCTGACGACGAGAATTTGGAAAACGGCAGCAAGATTCGTCGTACCCAAAGTGCCATTGTGTTAGAGAATTTAATTAGCAAATTCATGTTCGCCACTGCCGAAAAAGGCAACCCGTAATCCCCTTTGTCGGGTGTGGTGCACATAAAGAACAATAAAAACGTTTTTTCAAAATAGTTATGACCTCCTTATCCTTTTTACGTCGCGGACTCTGTATCGGCGTGATGGGTGCCCTTGTTGGACTGACGGGGTGCGCTCATCAAAATGCGTCGCCTGACCCCTACGAGTCGATTAACCGTAAAGTCTTTGCGGTTAATAAGACCTTAGACACCTATGCCTTAAAGCCGGCGACCACGGCTTACCGTGCCGTCGTGCCTGAAATGGGTCGTCAAGGGGTCACGAACGTCTTCTCCAACTTAGGGGAACCCGCGAACGCCGTGAACCATGCCTTAACGGGGGATGTCAACGGGGTGATTCGCTCGACCATGCGTTTCCTCGTCAACTCCACGTTTGGCGTGGCTGGGATTTTCGACGTCGCCGGTTGGATCGGTAACGACACGGACCCCCAAGACATGGGTCAGACCTTGGCGACCTGGGGGGTTGACCAGGGGGCGTACTTAATGCTGCCTCTTTTAGGTCCCTCCACGACGCGAGAGGTCTGGCAGTGGCCGGTGAGCTACGTGACCAATCCCGCGGTTCCCACCTTGGCGCATGCCAATGTCGGGCTCAAAGTCGGCACCACGGCGCTTGGCGTTGTGAACGTTCGTAACCAGATTGTGGATAGCGGTTTGGATAAGGTTATGGACAACGTCATCGACGAATACGCCGCGTTACGTAACGCTTACTTACAACGTCGCGCTGTCATGACCCATATGCTTAATGGAGACGCAGCGCAACCCACGTCCTTGACGCCGCTGGACTTTAGCGACGACGAGGATGATGACGCTCCCCAACATTAATGAGAGAAATTTTATGCAACGTCGTTCTGTTTTAATGGGGCTGGGTGCGGTGTTGGCGCTCCCCACCATGAGTTGGGCCGCTGACCCGGAACCGAACCCCAATGGGGATCCTTACGAGTGGATCCTCGCGGTGAGTAACCGTGTTCTCAACAAAATTAAAGCCTCCCGTGCGCTTCGCCAGGGGGATCAAGCCGAAATTCGTCGTTTGGTCGATGACTACATGATGCCGACGGTGGACTTCCGTATGGTCACCCGCATGACCGTGGGGCCCTTATGGCGTCAGGCCACGAAGGAGCAACGCCAGGAATTGCAGGAGCTCTTTGAAGCCTTGTTGATTCGCGTATACTCCGGCGGGCTCGATCGCATTGTCGACCAGCGCTGTGAATTGGTTCCGCAACGCAATCGCTCCATCGAAGACGACATGGTGGTGCAGACGGAATTAAAGAGTGCGAATAATCCGACCATTCGTATGGACTATCGCATCTATCGTCGAGGGGAGGGCCCTTGGCGCATTGTTGACTTAAACGTGGAAGGCGTTTGGATGGTGGAAAACTACCGCGCCCAGTTCGCCAGCGTCTTGGACGAGGGTGGCATCCCCGCGTTGATTCAACAGTTAAAAGACAAGATTAACGCTGAGGCCAAGTAACGTGGAACGCTTTGCTTTAGACGTGGAAACGCTCTCGGCGGAAAATGCCATGGCGGTGAAAGCGCGCCTGAAAAAGGCGATCGGTGACGGGGTTAAAATAGTGGACCTCAGCGCCGTACGCCAGGCAGACTCGGTGGGGTTGGCGATTGTGCTTTGGCTCAATCGTGAAGCCCTGTCGCGCACGCCCACCTTCGCGATTGAAGGTCTCCCCGAGGAGATCCTCGCCTTGGCTCGCGTCTACGGGATCGAATCCGTATTGAAGGCTTAAGGTCTTTACCCCTTTTATTACGCAATCTACCTTCGGGACTATGCAAATTTTAAAAATTCAGGGCGGACGACGCCTCGTCGGTCAGGTGAAAGCCTCCGGCGCCAAAAATGCCGCGTTGCCTATTTTGGCCGCGAGTTTATTGACCGCCGATGATTTGGTGCTTCACAACGTGCCGGATTTAACCGACGTTCGTACGATGCTCAAGCTCTTAGAAGGGATGGGTGTAACGGTGAAGCGCGACGGGGAAACCGTCGTGTTAAACGCTGGGCGCGTAGTGAGCACGGTGGCTCCCTACGAGCTCGTCAAGACCATGCGCGCGTCGATTCTGACCTTGTGCCCGTTGGTGGCCCGCTTTGGTCATGCCGAAGTGAGTTTGCCGGGGGGCTGCGCCATTGGTGCGCGTCCCGTGGATCAGCACATCAAGGGGCTTCGTCTCTTGGGGGCGGATGTCATCATTGAACATGGCTACGTCAAAGCCAAGGCCGATCGTTTAGAAGGCGCTCACCTCTTTACCGACATGGTAACGGTGACGGGGACGGAAAACCTGTTGATGGCCGCCGTCTTAGCCAAGGGTACCACCGTCATTGAAAACGCCGCGCGTGAGCCCGAAGTCGTTGACTTGATTGAGTGCTTGAATGCGATGGGCGCCAAGATTTCGGGCGCGGGCACTTCGGTCCTCACCATTGAAGGGGTGGACCGCCTCCATGGCGCTGAGCACAGCGTCATCGCTGACCGTATTGAAGTGGGGTCCTTCTTGATCGCGGGCGCCATGACCCAAGGCGACGTGTTGGTCACCCACTGCGTCCCGAAGCAAATGGAGCCGATTCTCGACAAGTTGCGTGAAGCGGGCGCTCAGTTGGATGTCGGCGACGATTGGATTCGCGTTCGTATGACGGGTCGCCCTAAGAGCGTCAACATTCGTACGGCCCCGCATCCGGGCTTCCCCACGGACATGCAAGCCCAGTTCATGACCTTGAACTGTGTAGCGCAAGGCACGGGCCACGTCACCGAAACCATCTTCGAAAATCGCTTTATGCATGTGCCGGAGTTGATGAGACTGGGCGCACAGATTACGATTGAAGGGTCGACGGCGATTGTGACCGGGGTCGAAGGTTTAACGGGGGCCAAAATCATGGCCACGGACTTACGAGCCAGCGCCTCGCTTGTGATTGCGGCCCTTGCGGCACAAGGGGAAAGTACGGTAGACCGTATTTACCACTTGGACCGTGGCTACGAGTCTATGGAAAGTAAGCTCAAAGCCTTGGGTGCAGAAATCACGCGCGAAAATCAATAAGCTTTACACGTCGGCAGTTGATCTGGGTAACCAGATTCGCTGCCGATTTGTTTAGGGTCGACACCTGACCAAACTTCCCTAAAACCCAACCCGCCTAAAAGAGGACAAGGCAATGTTGTTAATCCCTTCCATTGAAGTTCAGAACAATAAGGTGATGCGCTCACGTGAGGGTGGTCACTCCAACATCATGATGGAAGCCTCCGAAGAGACCCCGTTGAAGTTAGCGGAACTCTACGCAGACATTGGTGCAGACCGTATTCATCTCGTGGACTTAGGGGGCGCGCTCTCAGGGCACCCCATGTCGACCAAGATGCTTCGTCAGTTTGTTGAAACCGTCGAAGCGATTAACCCCAATACCGCGATTCAAGTCGGTGGTGGGATTCGTCGCTTAGAGCAAATTGAAACCTATTTGGACTTAGGGGTGAAGTACGTGGTGGTGAGCACGGCCGCCATGAAGCAGCCCGGCTTTTTGCGTGATGCTTGCTCTAACTTTGGTGAAAGCATCATCTTGGCCTTGGATGCCATTGATGGGAAAGTGGCCGTTGACGGGTGGCAGACCAAAACCAAGAACGACATTTTCTCCTTGGCGAAGAAATTCGAAAACTACAACTTAAATAGCATCCTCTTTACCGACATTGCGCGTGCGGGGACGCTCTCGGGGTTAAACGTTGAGATGACGGCCGAGTTGGCCCGCAGCGTCAATGTACCGATCATTGCCTCGGGCGGTTTACACACCTTAGCGGACATCGAACAGATGATGGCCCTGGAGTCCGATGGGGTAGCGGGCGTCGTGATGGGCCGTGCGCTCTATGACGGGACGCTTCTCTTAGAAGAGGCCTGCGACTTGGTTGACGGTGCCCTCTAATCCCTAAGGACAACACGACCTCTATCGCCAAAGGGGGAGGAATTCCCCTTTTGGTGAAGGCATCTTTTTTGTCCAACGGGCTAAAGACGGGTAAACTACGACATGACTCCTCAAAGGGTGGTATATTCGGAAAGATTCATTTCTGGGTAGAAACCCGCTATTCGAACAGTGGCTCTCGATGAGCTGCTGACGGTTTTGAGGGATGAATAATTTGTACGTTGCCCGATACTGGGCGGCGCCTAAACGATGAGAGACTCCACGCTTATGCAATTGGATGATTGTTTATTTTGTCGTATTGCACGCGGTGAAATCCCCGCCTCTAAAGTCTACGAAGACGATGATGTTTTAGCGTTTCGCGACATCCATCCGCAGGCACCCGTACACTTGCTGATTATTCCGAAAAAGCACATCACGAGTTTGGCTCACGCTGAACCGGAAGATGCGCCGCTTTTGGGTAAAATGCTTTCTCTAACACGTACCTTAGCGCTCCAAGAAGGGGCCGACAATGGGTTCCGTGTCATTATCAACACCGGTCGCGATGGCGGCCAAGAAGTACCGCACTTGCACGTTCACGTTCTTGGCGGACCTCGCCCCTGGAAATAAGGAGAGAACACAAATGTTAGGTGGTTTTTCTGTTTGGCATTGGGCCATTGTTTTATTGATCGTCGTGCTCGTTTTCGGTACCGGCAAGCTTAAGAACTTAGGTAAGGACTTGGGCGGCGCTATCAAGGGCTTCAAGGAAGGCATGAAGGAAGGCGACGAAAGCGTTCAGGCGCCCAAGGAAATCGCCAAGGCCAAGGCTGACACGGTTGAAGTCGAAGCCAAGGACAAGACCAACGCGTCCTAATCGCGATGACACGTTAGGGCGTCCGTCTTGGGCGCCCTTTTGTACGGTCTCTAGGCCTTAAACGGCCGGCGCTACCGCGCCTCAAGACCGCGGTTACGCTTGTCTAACTAGACTAGTGAGGCCGCGGTTTTTTCTTTCACAAAAGCGATTGCACAATGTTTGATTTTGGTTTCGGTGAAATGATGATCATCGGCGCCGTGGGTCTGGTGATTCTGGGCCCTGAGCGTTTGCCACAAGTGGCCCGTACCGCCGGGGAATGGCTCGGTAAGGCGCAACGATTCGTGGCGCAGGTCAAGGATGACATCAACCGAGAAAGTGAATTCGCCGAACTTAAAAAGCTCCAGGACGAGGCGAAGAATTTGGCCTCCGATTTTAAGTCGACGGTTGAAAAAGCGGCTCGTGATGTAGAAAAAGAAGCCGGTGAAGCCAGCCAGGCTTTGCAGGCCTCGGCTAAAGAAGCGGAGTCGGCCTTTGAGGCGTTAAACGACAAGGCTAAGGACGCCGCAACCGAGGCATCCGATACGATCGTTTCCTCCACGGAAGTGGTGCAGCCCGATGCCCCCACGGCAACGACGGTCACGGAAACCACCTCGGCCTCCAACGACGACATTGCCAAATTCTACGGTTGGGAAGATGAGTCCAATAACGACTACGTTGAGCCCAGCTATGTTTGGAAAGAGCCCAAGACCTTTGCCAAGCGCTACAAGTCGGGTCCCTCGGTGGACGAATTGGCGCGTGAGATCGAGCGTTTGCGCTCGGAATTGGGTCTGCGTGAAGCGCAGATGCAAAATCGCAATCGTCGCTTAGCCGTACGTGCTCGTAATAACCGTCCCCGTATTTACCGTTAACGGATTTCATCATGGCAGATTCGCAATACGAAGCCCCCGAAGACCCTCAGAACGAACAACCCCTGATCAGTCATTTGGTTGAGCTTCGCAATCGTACCGTTCGCGCCGCGATTTCAGTGTTGGTCGTGTTTGTGGTGCTCTCCCCCTTCATGAAGCAAATCTTTGACTTCTTGAGCCATCCGTTGATGGTGGCCTTGCCGCAAGGGGCGAAGTTGCTTTCCACGGGCGTGGTGGCTCCCTTTATGGTGCCCTTGAAGGTCACGCTCTTTTTGTCCTTTGTGATTGCGCTCCCGATGGTGCTCTATCAAATCTGGGCCTATATTGCGCCGGCGCTCTATCGCCGTGAAAAGCGTTTGGCCATGCCGATTTTGGTGAGCTCCGTGGGGATGTTCTTCCTCGGGATGGTCTATTGCTACTTCATCGTGTTTCGCATGGTGTTCCAGTTCATCGCTGGCTTCTCGCCCGATAGCGTGAACTTTGCGCCGGACATTGATGCGTACTTCAGCTTTGTGCTCTCGATGTTCTTAGCGTTCGGTCTCACCTTTGAGGTGCCGATCGTCGTGGTGGTCTTAAACCACTTGGGGATTGCGTCCTACGAAAAGCTCTGTAAGGCACGTCCCTTTGTTATCGTCGGGGCCTTCGTGTTAGCGGCCCTCTTTACGCCGCCTGATGTGCTCTCGCAGTTGTTGCTGGCGGTGCCCTTGGTGATTCTCTTCCAAGCGGGTATTGTGCTCGTTCGCATCTTTGGTAAGCGTCAAGAAGAGATTGACTCGATGCCCAAAGACGACGAAGACGAAGAATAATCGTTGAGAAGAAAAAAGGCGTTCCCTGTGTGGGGACGCCTTTTTTGCGTTTACTCCAAGCTCGAATAGGGCGGGAGCTTCGTATTGATGGGCTCAGGGGGACGTTCGTCCGCTGTGAGCGTGTAGGTAATCGTTCGTGCCCCACGTAAGACTTCAACGGTCACCACGGTGCCCGGCTCCAAAATGGAAATCTCTCGCGTCATTTCGTTGAGGTTGTTGACGGCTTGCCCGTTAATCGCACGCACCACATCAAAGGTGCGTAACCCCGCTTTTGCCGCCGGGCTCTGAGCAATCACTTGGCTAATCATGACGCCGCGAGTGACAGAGAGCCCCAGATCGCGCGCGAATTCGTCACTTAACTGTCGCGTCACTAACCCAATGTAGCCACGCACCACGGGTTCCCCTTTTAAGAGGTGGGGGAGCACGTAATTAATAATGCTCGTGGGAATCGCAAAGCCGATCGCCACAAAGTTGGAGCCCTGCTTCGGGGAGAAGATGGCGGTGTTAAGCCCCACCATTTCACCACGTAGATTCACTAAGGGGCCGCCTGAATTCCCACGGTTAATGGCCGCGTCCGTTTGAATGAAGTCTTCGTAGTCGCTTAACCCCAAGCCGTGGCGCCCGAGGGCGGAAACAATCCCAGCGGTGACGGTTTGGCCCAGACTAAAGGGGTTCCCAATGGCTAAAACGGGTTCGCCCACTTTGAGTTGCGAGCTCGATCCCATGCGAATCACGGGGAGGTGTTGGGCGTCAATTTGAATGACCGATAAATCCGTTTCAGGGTCGGAGCCCACAATCTGAGCGATGTGATCTTCGCCGTTAGGGAGACGTACGATAATTTCAGACAGGGGTGAAATAACGTGGTAGTTTGTAAGAATCTTTCCGTCTTCACTCAGAATGACCCCACTGCCTTTGGCATGGAGATTACGCTCCGGTAACGAATTCCAGTTCGAGCCGATGCTGTCTTCGTGTTCGCCGCGTTTTTCTTGGCGTGACAAAATCGTTACGACCGACGGGGCCGCTGCCTGGACGGCCGTCACCAAGATGGGTTCAGGCGGGGGCGGAAACGCGGGGTCTGAATAGTTTGGCCAATAGGTGCGCGTCACCCAGAGGACGGCTAATAAGACCGTCACAACTTGGCAAAACAACAGCCAGAGCGAACGTAAACGAAACATCTTCTGCCAAAGAAAAGAGAGTATAGGAATACACAATTATGCAATTAAGTGCGCTCACTGACCATATTAAAAACGTATTGTCGATCGAGGCGTTTAAAGATTACGCGCCCAACGGCCTTCAGGTAGAAGGGAAGCACGAAGTGAAACACCTGGTAACGGGTGTAACCGCTAGTCGTCGCTTTTTAGAAGAAGCCGCCCTTCTGGGGGCAGATGCCGTTTTGGTGCACCATGGCTGGTTCTGGAAAGGGGAAGATCCGCGCTTGGTCGGCATGAAGTACCGACGCTTAAAAGTGTTGATGGACCATGAGATGAGTCTTTTGGCCTATCACTTGCCGCTCGATGCCCATCCGGAATTAGGGAACAATGCGCAACTTGCGAAAAAGCTCGGCTTAACCGTGGAAGCGCGCACGGGCGAGATGGAATTGCTTAACTTCTGCCGTCCGATGGAAGGGAGCGTCGACACTGAGGTGCTTCTTGCGCGTTTAACGTCGGTGCTTCAGCGCACGCCGTTAGTGGTGGGGGATAAGCCTCGACAACTCAAAAAGATTGCCCTTTGCACGGGGGCGGCCCAGGACTGGTTAGGGCAGGCAGCGGAGGCGGGGTGCGATGCGTTTATCTCGGGGGAAATCTCGGAACGCACCACTCACGAAGCCCGAGAGCTGGGGATTTTCTACATTAGTGCGGGGCATCACGCGACGGAACGCTTCGGTGTCCAAGCCTTAGGTGAGGCACTCAAAGCGCAATTTCCGGAACTCACCGTGACCTTTGTTGACGATGAGAATCCCGTTTAAATTGACCTTATGGAAAATCAGCAGAGAAAAAACTCTCACATTTTGATAAAATTCAGCGTCTTAGCGTCTTAATTAGACGCACTTCAGGTGTTTGAGGAAGTTAATTTTATGATGGTGCTTTATTCGGGCATGACCTGCCCGTTCTCCCACAGCTGCCGATTTGTTTTGTACGAAAAGGGCTGTGAATTCGAGGTTCAAGACGTTGATATGTTCCAGCCGATGGATCTCACCGCTTTGAATCCGTACGACGAAGTGCCCATTTTGCACGAACGTGAATTGGTGCTTTATCAAGCCGACGTCATCAATGCCTACATTGATGAGCGCTTCCCGCATCCGCAGTTGTTACCGCCCGATCCCCAGCGTCGTGCGCGTGCACGCCTGTACTCCTACGTGTTCAATCGCGAAATCTTCCCGTACGTTCGTTACCTCGAACGTCGCAACAAGACCCCGGAACACACGGAAGCCGCGCGTAAGCGTTTGCGTGACCAGTTGACCACCTTGGGTATGCGTTTGGGCGACAACCATTACATCATGGGCGATGACTTGACCTTGTTGGACATGTCCATGGCTCCGGTGTTGTGGCGCTTGGATCACTACGGCATTGAATTGCCGAAGACGGCTGCCCCCTTAATGACGTATGCGGAACGCTTGTTCTCCCGTCCGGCCTTCATCGATTCGATGACGCCGTCGGAACGCGTGATGCGTCGTTAATGGACTTGCGTCCCCTAGCGTTATGAGTCGACGCGAGAAGAGAACCGACGGTCTGTTTGCGCGGATTCGTCGGTTTCTCATTAGAAAGGTCACGGAACGTCAGGTTCCGAATTTAGTGAGTGCCCGAGCCATGAGTTTGCCTAATATGACGCCGTACTTGGTGACGGCGATGCTCGACTATTGCCGCGACAACGGGATGACCCCGTACGTGTTTGTGGCCGTAGACGATTCCTGCCAAGTTCCTCAAGAGTACGTCTCTCAGAACACCATCGTTTTTGATGTGAGCGATGAAGCCGTGCACAACTTTGGCGTGGACACGGAAGCATTAACGTTCCAGGCGCGTTTTGGCGAAGCCAATACCATTTTCCATGTCAACGTGCCCATCAATCGTGTGGGCGCCGTTTTCCCGCAAGAGCACCCCGAAATGGCCTTCCGTTTCGAAGTGACGGCGACGGAAAAAACTGAGGAAAAAGAAGCGGATGACACGCCGGCGGTTCGTCGACCCAACCGAGTGAAGTAAGCTTGAAAGCCTTCTTTGCTCGTGTATAATTGACAGCCCAGCCTCTTTAGCTCAGTTGGTAGAGCAACCGCCTTGTAAGCGGTAGGTCGTCTGTTCGAGTCAGACAAGGGGCACCAAATTCGAATCCCGTAGGACTTAGGTTCTGCGGGATTTCTTTTTGCGTCAAGGATTTAGCTTTTTTGGTTAATGAGCGAATAGGGGGCAACCCCAGGAAAAAGCCCGGGTAGTGAAACAAAATTGCACCCCCTATTGCACCCCTCAGGATGGAATTGCA
The DNA here is from genome assembly GCA_020025955.1 of Sutterella sp. Taxonomy (GTDB): domain Bacteria; phylum Pseudomonadota; class Gammaproteobacteria; order Burkholderiales; family Burkholderiaceae_F; genus Sutterella. The sequence goes on along the minus strand of JAHHRF010000001.1, from coordinate 12,915 downwards.
CCCCCTGAGGTTATCGATGGCGAAGTTTCAGGGTATGGCGACAGGGACGCACTTTGTCTCGGAATCCATCACACCCCCAGAATTCCCCATAAGGGCCTTTTCGAATACGCATGGTGCGCCCGCACTTTTCACAAACGCGCGTGAGCGATCGACTTGCGCTCCCGGTCGATTTTCTTTGAACGCTTGACGTGCGACCAGTCGACGCCTTACCCACGGCTTTCTTTAACGACTGCGAATATTGGCAATACGGGTGGCGCGAGCACTGTAAGTAGCGCCCATAGGGTCCGTCTCGTTCTACGAGTTTCCCGAAGTGGCACGAGGGGCAGGTTTGGGTTGGGGTGCTCTCCTGCGCTAAACGTCGGCTTTGCCAGGAGACCGCCGGGTGGTCACGTAACTCCAAAACAAAGCTCGAAGGCGCCTTGGGGTCCATGATCAAGTAGCAGGTCTTCTTCGCGCGCGTCATCGCCACGTAAAAGAGGCGACGCTCTTCGCCATCGGGGTAGAGGCCGGGTGCCGGCAGTAGCGCTTCCAATAAGGCATGGGCACGCTTTCGAGACGGGAACCCGTTGGACCCGGTATGTAGCCCCGTAATCAAACAGTAGTCCGCTTCCAAGCCTTTCGAGCCATGGCACGTCCAAAACTGAAGGCTCGGATCTTGCAGGGCATACTTTAAGTTTTTGAGCGGTTCGTTATAGCGATTGATGATCGCAATACGTGCTTCGGGGTCACGCGATCGAATCTCACGAATCAGGTTTTGGCAGACGGCTAAGTCGTCAGGTCGGTCGTGCTTGGAGTCGCTCTCGTCCCCTTCCGGAAGACGATTGTCGAGCACCACAACAGAGGGCCCTGCGTGCTTTAGTTTGGAGACCACCGATTTTTTGTATTGCGCGGGATTGGTCATCACAAAGTGCCCCGCCACGTCCGCGATGGCCTGATCATAGCGGTAGGTGGTTTCAATCTTGGTGAGGGTGTGCGGCCCCATGGCACCCGCAAAGTCCGTGGTCAACGCCAAGTTCCCACCAGCAAAACGATAGATTGCCTGCCAGTCATCCCCCACAGCGGTAAAGCGCGGGCGAGGTCCCTTGGCAATCAAGGTTTTGAGAAAGTCGAGACGCACGTCGGAAATGTCTTGGAATTCATCCACGAGGATATGCGTCCAACGGGGACGGAACTGGCCCGACTCCATCGCGCTGATGGCTTCATTGATCATGTCGTCGTAGTCGATCTGATCGTCGTCGCGAAGAGTTTTTTCATAGCCCTCAACCAAATCCATGAGGAAGGTGGCGTAGAGCATGGGCTCAGGCAACCCTCGCGCTTCCAGGCGAGCTTTAACGTCGTCCAAAGAAAAGCCCTCACGACGGATGCATAAGAGGCACTGCAAGAACTCATGCAAGATCCCCGAATAGAGTTTGGCGTTTTGAAGTTCTTCCAACACCTCGTCTTGGGTCATGGGGTGGGTTTCAACCCCATGCTCGGCCATTAAGGCGGCTAAACGGTCTTCCAGTTTCCCTTCTTTCCAGTCGTAGTGATAGGTTTCAATGAGGGTGGTGCCATGGCGCGCATGGAGACGACGTTTCTTTTTCATCGTCTCGTTATAGGCCTTGGCATCAATGTCGTGACGGGTTTTGCCGTCGCGGTCAATCCCAAAGTGCTCCAGATAGATATTGGCTTTCGTCAGGTAAAAGTCCGGGCGATAGTCGAACTGCTCCTCAGGGTTCGATAAGTCGAGCGGGTAGCTGGGCTCATACTCGAACGGAATACGATGAATGATTAACCAATTGGCAATCAACACCTCTTGGTAGCCACGCACCTTGGTGCCACGCAGGGTGACGAAGTGGTTGTCACTGAGGTACTGCTGGTATTCCTCTTCAGACGAAAAGGAAAAGGGGTCGACGGGCGAAAACGCCAAGCGCGCAAACTTATCAATGGGGAGGCGCCCTGCGGCCAAGTAGGCTTTGATGAAGCGATCGAGCCAGCCATTGAGCATACTGGGGTGCTCGGCGTAAGGGCTTAACGCCACGGAGTGCCCCGACTCCAAGACGATACGGCGCCCTAATGCGTGAAAGGTCGCAAAGTGGGGGACCGATTTGGGGCTAAGCCCCAGTTGACGCGCACGCTTTTGAGCGCGTTCCCCTAATTCGTCGGCCGCCTCCTTATTAAAGGCGAGCACCAAGACGTCTTCGGGTTTCGCGTCCCCACTTTCGATTAAGTCGAGGGCTTTGGCGACCATCACCGAGGTTTTCCCGGTGCCAGCGGCTGCGAGCACCAAGTTCACATCGTCGTTACGCACCACAGCCAAACGCTGCTGCTCGGTTAAGGGGTTGGATTCCACCTTGTCGTAAAACGTCTGTCGAGTCGCGAGGCGCTTTTCCACGTAACGCTTTCGAAGTAACTCAAACGTTTTCGCATTAAAGGGGGCGAGCGTCTGGAGCGCCGCCATGCGGTTAAACAAAAACGCGTTCCAATGGGGTTGTACGTGTTGGCGAATCGAGGGGAAGTGTTTGGCCACCTCAGCGGCGGCCTCTCGGAGTTCTGCTTCGTTGGAGTGGCGTAAGTAGGTTTTGACTGCCAAGCGCTCATAAACAGCAAGGGCCTCTTCGGCTTCGCGCGCTAAGTTTTCGGCAGCGAGCACCGTGAGTGCTTCGACAAAGGGGTCGGCCGCACGACGCGGCAAAAAGGGAACGCGCAAGGTGCCGTGCTGGGGCACGTTAAGGGTGAGGGCGTCCCCAAAAAAGCCATGCGTGACGCTCGGGAACGTTTTTAAGTCCGAGAGACGTAGCGTCGTGGTTGTGCCGTCGCCCGACTTAAAGCGCAGGGTTTCGGGCGTTAATTCCACCCCGTCACAGCCCGACAATAAGCGAGCGAGCCAGCCAAATTGAGCGTGTAAGGAAGCGAACTGTTGGGTCATGAGGACTGAGGATTGTGATAAAGGGGCGCGGATTGGGAGTCGCGCCCCTTTTCGTGTGGGGTGGTCAGAAATGGGGTTCTAAGCGTTACGCCGGAATGCGTCCCATCGTTAAGCGATCGTTGTCGCCGTAGTCTTTCACGGTTCGCACGGCCGCAAAGCCCGCGTCGGTGAAGAGTTGGCGCACGGCTTGCCCCTGGTCATAGCCATGCTCAACCAATAACCAACCGCCTAACTTTAAGTGTTTCGGCGCCCCACGAACGATTTCACGCAAGCACGAGAGCCCGTCTTCAAAGTCCGTTAAGGCTTCTTGGGGTTCATAGACCAAGCCTTTTAAGTGGTGGTCATTGCGATGAATGTACGGGGGGTTACTGCAAATCACGTCAAACGTTTGCTCTTCTGGCACCGCCTCATACCAAGAGCCCTGGGCAAAGGTGATGTCCGCGGCTAAATCCTTGGCGTTGGCTTGCGCGACGGCTAAGGCGTCGGGACTGCGATCGGTGGCGGTGACGGTGAGCCCTGGGTTTTGCAGCTTTAACGTCACGGCAATACAGCCACTTCCCGTGCCCATCTCTAAGACGTGCGCACGCGGGGGCGTGACGAGTAACGCTTGCTCAATTAAAACTTCGGTGTCGGGACGCGGAATGAGGACGTCACTGGTGACCGTAAAGTAGCGACCGAAAAATTCTTGGCGCCCCGTTAAGTAGGGCACCGGCATCCCTTCGAGGCGCGTGTCCACGAGCATGTTGAAGGTCGTGATCGCCAAATCGTTCACGATCTCATCGTCATGCGCAATCAAATACTCACGCGGCTTTTGCAGTACATGGCCCAAGAGAATCGACGCTTCAAAGCGACCGATTTTCGCGGTGGCATGCGAGAGCAAGGCTTTGATCGTTTTCTGGGAGGTCTCCGTTGTCATTCACATCTCTTATTGTCGGTGGGCAACGATTAGGCGTTTTGAGCCAACAGATCGGCCTGGTGTTGGGTGACGAGCGCCGTGATTAATTCATCGAGCGCCCCTTCCATGATTTGGTCCAGTTTATAAAGGGTCAAGTTAATGCGGTGGTCCGTCACACGACCCTGAGGGTAATTGTACGTGCGGATACGCTCGGAGCGGTCCCCCGAGCCCACTAAACTCTTTCGTTCACTGGCTTCTTTGGCGTGCTGTTCGGCTTCTTGCTGAGCCATTAAGCGCGAGGCCAACACGGCCATGGCGCGTTCTTTATTTTGGCGCTGCGAGCGCTCATCCTGGCATTCCACCACAAGCCCCGTGGGCAAATGGGTAATACGCACCGCGGAGTCCGTTTTCTGCACGTGCTGACCGCCTGCGCCCGAGGCACGATAAACGTCAATGCGTAAATCCTGCGGAGGGAGTTCAATCGCGGCCAATTCGTCGGCTTCCGCCATCACGGCGACGGTGCACGCCGACGTATGAATGCGGCCCTGGCTTTCGGTGGCGGGTACGCGCTGCACACGGTGTCCACCCGACTCAAACTTCATTCGCGAGTAAGCGCCCGCGCCAATCACACGAACGATGACTTCTTTATAGCCCCCGAGTTCGCTTTCGCTTTGGCTCACCATTTCGGTTTTCCAGCCTTGGGCTTCGGCAAAGCGCAAATACATGCGAAGGAGGTCCCCCGCAAAGAGCGCCGACTCGTCGCCCCCGGTGCCCGCACGAATTTCCAAGAAGATGTTCTTTTCGTCGTTGGGGTCCTTGGGCAATAAGGCCGTTTGGAGGTCACGCTCTAAGCTTTCCAACTGGGCATTCAAACGACGAATTTCCCCTTCCGCCATGTCGCGGAATTCAGGATCGTCCATGAGCGCTTCGGCATCGGCTTTTTCCGCTTCCGCGGCTTCATACGCGGCCAAGGCGTGGGCAACGGGTTCAATTTCGCTACGTTCTTTACTCAACGCCGTAAAGCGATTCATGTCGGCGGCCGCTTCCGGTTCCGAGAGTAAGCCGTCAATTTCAGTCAAGCGTCGGCTCAAGTGGGTGAGCTTCAGGCGCATGGAGTCAGTGATCATAGTCGCAGGGGAGCCAAAAGAAAAAGTAAAACAAAAACGGAGGTGCCAATTTTCATTGGATACCTCCGCATTCTAAGGAAAAGCGTGCAATTAGTGGTCAAAACGACGATAAAAGGATGAAAAACAACGCTCAATTAAGAGTCGATCCTCTTCGCTTAAGCCCTTGCCGTCACGAAGCAAAATCGTCGGATCGTGCACGAGCTTGTTGGTAAGCCCATAGGCGAGCATTTCCAAAACCTCTTTGGGGTCGTCCCCATGGTTTAAATGGCGAAGCGCGCGGTTTAATTCAAAGTCACGCAAATAGTTGGCGCGGTCGCGTAAGGCTTGAATCGCGGGGACGCTGTCGCGCTGACGGAGCCACTCGGAGAAGTCACGCACACGCAGGTCAATAATGGTCTCGGCCTGCGTCATGGCCGCCTGACGGTTAGCCATCCCTTGATTGACGACTTTACCCAAGTCATCCACCGTGTAGACGTACACGTCTTCTAAGCGATCGATTTCCGGCTCCACGTCACGAGGCACCGCTAAGTCCACAATGAAGATCGGACGGTGCTTGCGAAGCGTGATGGCACGCTCCACCATCCCCAACCCAATGATGGGCAGGGACGACGCGGTGCACGACACAATGATGTCGTAGTCTTGAATCTTGGCGGGTAAATCCGAAAGTGCCATCGCCTCCCCTTGAAGGGTGCAGGCCAGCGCCTGACCACGCTCTAAGGTGCGGTTCGCAATGGTGACGGACTTGGGACCCTGGGCGGTAAAGTGCGCCGCACAGAGTTCAATCATTTCACCCGCCCCCACAAAGAGGATGCGTTCGTTTTTAAGCGACCCAAAGAGGCGAAGCGCTAAGCGGACGGCGGCCGCCGCCAAACTAATGGAGTTGGCACCAATGGCGGTAACGGAACGCACTTCCTTGGCGGCCGTAAAGGTGGCCTGGAAGAGGTGATTGAGGTGCGTACCTAAACTGTGAGCGGACTGGGCAATCTTTTCCGCCTTTTTCATCTGACCCACGATCTGCGTTTCGCCGAGCACCATGGAATCCAAGCCCGAGGCGACACGGAACGCGTGCTTGGCGGCGTCTTCATCGACATGGCAGTAGATATGGGGCTCTAATTCCGAGCGCTGAACTTCTTTTTTCTCACAGATAAAGTCCAGCAGGGCATCGCGTGCCTTCTCCAAATTCTCCGCGGCACAGTAGAGCTCCGTGCGATTGCAGGTCGAAACAATCGCGACTTCCTGGAGGCCACCCGTGGCATCACGGCTGTAACGATCGCAGAGGTACGTGATCGTTTCGGCAATTTCATCTTCACCAAAGGCAACGCGCTCGCGAACCGAGACGGGGGCCGTGGTGTGATTGAGACCTAATGCGAAGAGAGTCATCTCGTCAGTGTCTTGTGTGAGAGGGGATGGGGTCAGATGAGCAGAAAAGCCTAATTCTTTTTTGTAAGCTTTCTACCTATTATGTGAGCCATTATATCCAGCGTATCTTTGCGTTTAGCTTAAGAGTGGGTTTCTCGGGGCACAAGGGTTAGGTGCGTTACAATGCTGGGGATTTTGAATTGTTTTTGGAGGAAGTCGACGATGGCGGGTATGACCGTATCGGTATTAGAAGAGCTTCGACGTGGAGCTGCTTTGGTGCTCTTCTCGGGGGGACAAGACTCCACCACGACGCTGGCGTGGGCCCTGGAGCATTTTGAGCGTGTTGAGACGCTCGGCTTTGAATATGGGCAACGCCACAATGTTGAAATGCAGTGCCGTGAGACGGTGCGCGACGCCGTGGCGAAGTTAAACCCCAAGTGGGCCTCGCGTTTGGGGCCCGATCATGTGCTCGATATGAGTTTATTGGGGCAGATTAGCGACTGTGCGTTAACGCGCGATATGGAAATTGAATTGGGGAAAAATGGTTTGCCCAATTCCTTTGTGCCCGGTCGCAACTTGCTCTTTTTCACCTTTGCCTCCGCGCTCGCATTCCGTCGTGGCTTAACCACCTTGGTGGGCGGGATGTGTGAAACGGACTATTCGGGCTACCCGGACTGCCGTGACAACACCTTAAAGAGCTTGCAGGTATCGCTCTCCTTGGGGCTTGATTTGCCGCTCGTGATTGAAACCCCCTTGATGTGGTTAAGTAAGGCGCAGACCTGGGAGTTGGCGCACAACTTAGGGGGCGAGGCGCTCGTCGACTTGATTCGTCGTGAAACCCATACCTGCTACGAAGGCGATCGTGAACATTGGCACGATTGGGGTTACGGGTGCGATAAGTGCCCGGCGTGTGAATTGCGTAAGAAAGGCTGGGAAGAATTTTCCCGAGCGCTTAAGGGCGACGTAGCTTAAAACTAAAGAAGCGACACCGAACAGCTTTCGAGTGTCGCTTTTTTCTTAGAAAATCGTCAGGCAACAAAAAAGCCCGACATCGTTTGATGTCAGGCTTTCGTGTCTGGTGGCTGGGGACGGAATCGAACCGCCGACACGCGGATTTTCAATCCGCTGCTCTACCAACTGAGCTACCCAGCCGAATTCGGCTTCTGGGGTGTTTGTGGTGGCTGGGGACGGAATCGAACCGCCGACACGCGGATTTTCAATCCGCTGCTCTACCAACTGAGCTACCCAGCCAATAACACTCCATAAGGAATCACGAATTTTATGCAGTTCACCGACGGAATGCAAGGGGCGAAGGGGCCATCTGCCCAGAAAGGGATGAAAATACCGCATAAAGGGTATAACCCGATTGGGAGGAAGAGCGGGTTGTTACACGGCCAAGGGCCCTTGAGGGTCGATATTTTTGTACACTACTAAGACTTGTGCTCGAAAGAGGGGAAGCCTTTTTGTCGAGCGAATGTGACCCTATTCTATGGAGGACGGGTAGAGCCGAGAGTCGGTTCGCTCGAAAACACACGATGAAGCGTTTTAAATTATTAGGCTTTGCGATGGCCTTGGGCGCCTTAACAACGGCAGGTGTAGTGAACGCCGAGGGCGGTGCTGAGGCAGGCTCGACGGGGGTGTTAACCAACGTGGTTGGCGCCTCTGTGGGCAATCAAGGGGCTGTGTCTGTGGAAGCAGAATTGGCCGCACTTCTTCAAGAGCGTCATGGCTTAGAGGCCGAATTCGTGAAGCCCACCCCCATTGATGGGCTCTACGCGGTCTTTATTGATGGGGACCTCTTTTATATGACGAAAGACGCGAGCTATGTGCTCGACGGTCGTTTAGTCAACACCCAGACTCAAGAAGACTTGGGTGAAAAGATGAAGATGGAAGCCTTGGTGAAGCGCTACCGTGAGTTGCCGTTAGACCGTGCTGTCAAGCAGGTGGTGGGCAATGGCGAACGTAAGCTCGTCCTCTTTTCGGATCCGGCCTGTACGTATTGCCGCATGTTAGAGCACAGCATCTTAAAGGCTGGGAACGTCACCGCTTACACCTTTGTGGTGCCCGTGCTCCCGCAGGGTCCCGTCTCTGTTGAAGACATCGTGTGCGCGAAGGACCCGAGCCGCGCTTGGGCAGACTGGATGAGTAAAGGGGTTGAACCCCCGAAGCAGGCTGCTGGGTGTGACAACGGTGTGATTGAAGCCAACCTTCGATTGGCCCGCTCGTATAACTTACGCGGGGTGCCGTTTATCCTTTTAAAGGATGGCTCGACCGTTGGGGGTTCGGTTTCGGCTGAGCAGCTCGATCGCATTATTAAATAATGGATAAGTGTGAGCCCCGTTAATGGGAGGCTCCACAAAGTTAAAGGCCGTACGGACTCGATGTCGTACGGCCTTTTGCTATCAGGCTTAGTTTACTAACGCATTTTCAGGGGGCACGCCCTTGGGCATTAATAACCAGGACTGAGCGCGACTCTTTTGGCGACCCGCGGCAGAACCTGCTTTGTCTCCAAAGCCCCAGAAGTAATCAAAGCGAATCACCCCTTGAATGGCTCGCCCCGTGTCTTGACCGACGACGGGTTGCGCCAAATGTAAGAAAGGCTCGTCTTGGTGGGCGTTAATGAAAAAGACCATCCCCATCTTCCAGCGATGGCGGTCCACCGCCACACTGGCCTTCTCGGTTAAGGGGACGCCCTGAGCGCCGATGGGCCCCAAGGTGGGATCGTCGTGGCGCTCTGCAAAGAAGACGTAGCGGGGATTTACATTTAAGGCGGCTTGGACTTTATCCGGGTGCTGGCGGGCCCAGGCACGGATGCTCTGCATGGAGAGTTTCGACGGAGGCAATTCCCCCGTGTCACGCAAGTGGGCGCCCAACGACCGGTAGGGGTGCGCATTGTGATCGGCAAAGCCCACACGCATTAAGGTGCCGTCATCTAATGCCACGCGACCGCTTCCTTGAATCTGAAGGAAAAAGGCGTCAACGGGGTCGTTGACGTAACAAAGAACGTGTTTTTTGAGTTCGTCTTTACGCGCTTCAATCCCCGCGCGATCGTCGTAGGGGCGAAGGGTGTGCTGCGCCCCTTGGAGTTTGACGACTTGGTTGGGGCAGGTGGGACACAGACTCTGAAGGTTGACACTGAAGAAGTCATCGGGCACCGCGTAGAGCGGCCACTGGTAGGGGCCGTGTTGGGTGCGCGAGCCCGAGAGCAGCGGCTCGTAGTAGCCCGTCATTAACCCATCGGTTTTCCCTGTCGTGGTGCTGACGCGATAGGCGTCAAATTCTGTGCGGAAAAATTCCTCTGGAGAAAGCGTCGTCGTTTGCGCGGCGCGACACACCCCTTCCCAGTCAGCGGTCTTCTCTAACGTTTGGCACCCCGTCAGAAAAGCGGAAAACGTCCCCGACCAGTCCGTCTCAATCGTTTGAGGGAGCGCCTCAAAGGGCACGGGCGTAAAGACGGGCTTTTCTTTTGGGGCGGGTGAAGGGCTCCAGAACGTGCACCCCGAGAGTACGCTCCCGAGCGTAAACAGAGCGGAAAGCGTCAGGGCTCGACGAGAAAAAGAAAACAGGGCGGAGCGAGGCGCCATCATGGATAGATCCTTGGGTTCGCGGGCGTACTTTACGAGAACGCGCGCCGATTAATGAAAAACTCAGTTAGTCAGAGTACTATTAGGCGAAGTTTTCCTCAAACTTATTCCCTGTCATTTTGTAAATAAAAGGACCCTAGATGTCTCAATGCCGTATTGCTCCGTCGATTCTTTCCGCCGATTTCGCTCGTTTGGGTGAAGAAGTGCGTGACGTAATCGATGCCGGGGCAGATTGGATTCACTTTGATGTGATGGATAACCACTTCGTGCCGAACTTGACGGTGGGCCCGCTCGTGCTTCAGGCGATTCGCCCGCACACGAAAGCCCCCATTGATGTGCACTTGATGGTTGAACCCGTGGACGCCATCGTCCCGGCCTTTGCGAAAGCAGGGGCGGACATCATCACGTTCCATTGTGAAGCCACGCGTCACATTGATCGCACCTTGCAGTTGATTCGTGACCACGGTTGCAAGTCGGGGTTGGTCTTTAGTCCCGCGACGCCGTTGAGTTACTTGGATCATGTCATGGACAAGATTGACGTGATTCTTTTGATGAGCGTGAATCCGGGCTTTGGCGGTCAGAGCTTTATTGAGTCGTCCTTGGATAAGATCCGCGCCGTTCGTGAACGTTGCGATCGTTACTTTGAAGAAACGGGTCGTCGCATCATGATTGAAGTCGACGGTGGCATTAAGCCCAGCAATATTGCTGAGGTGGCTAAAGCGGGGGCTGACACGTTTGTGGCCGGTTCCGCCGTCTTTGGAGCAGGGGATAAAGCTGGGTACGCACGCGTGATTGCGGATATGCGTGCTCAGGTTGAGGCAATTGATTAATCGCAAATGGGAGACGTAAACGTGAATTCGACAGTAAAAGGCATTCTTTGGGATTTAGACGGGACCTTGGTGGACTCGTTACCGGAATTGCATGACGGGGTGTTTCGTCTCGCTCAGGCACACGGTTTAAAAGAACCGACCATCCAGGATACGGCGGCCATGATTGGTCGCGGTGTGCGCACCTTGGTGGAACGCTTCAAGCGTTTTACGGGGTACGAGGGTGATTCGGATGCCTTAGTTGAAGAGTTGGTGGGTTACTGGGCGGAAACGCACGGTGAAAAGACCGCCTTCTTCCCTGGCGTCATGGAAGGGATTCGTGCGTTGCGTGAAAAGGGCATCAAGATGGCCCTGGTCACCAACAAGTTACGTCACTTGACTCTCGACTTCTTAAAAGCCAAAGACATTGAAGACCTCTTTGACGGCGTGGTCTGCGTGGACGACTGTCCGAATCCGAAGCCCGCTGCGGACATGGTGTTAGAAGCCTGCCGTCAGTTAGGGTTGGATACGTCGGAAGTGATCATGGTGGGCGATAGCCGCAATGACGCCTTGTCGGCTCGTGCCGCTAACGTCACGGCTTGCTTGGTGGAAACGGGCTACAACGAAGGCGTGAGCATTTCGGAGTGGGCACGTGAAGCGGGCTTTACGCACGTGTATCCGAGCGGCAAGAAAGTCTGTGACTTACTCTTAGCCGGTCGCTTAAAGTAAGCACGTCACACGATTGTGATTTAGGGAATGCTCTTCGATGAAAAAAGAAGGGCATTTTCTTTTGCCTTCCAGTAGAGTAAACACGTTTAGGACGTATCGACTTTATTCATCAACGGACGAGACCCCATCATGCGCACACTTTGGATTGCTTTGAGTTTGGGAGCGCTGCTTTGTGCTCCGCTTCAAGCCAAAACCTCGACGCCGACGGACACTTTGAAAGAAGTGACGAGCTGCTATGCCCAAGCGGGCAACAATGTACGAAAGCAACTGGATTGCTTGGATCAAGAGTTGCGCGTTGTTAAAGCTGGGCATAAAGAAACGGCGGAACGCGTCATTACTGTGGCCCGAGAACGCGACAAAGCCCTGAAGACCCGCGCTGGGTGGGATGGCTTTGTGCGAGCCACCCAAAGTTTCGAAGGCTACGTTCGTCGCGAGTGTGCAAATGTGAAGCTCTTGACGCGTGGCTCGCGCGATGCGAAAGAAAAAGCGCATTTGGCTTGCCAGATTGGGCTCTATCGTCTGCGCACTCAACAGTTAGAGAACCGTTACCTTTTAGATCGAGCGTATTAAAGCATGATGGATAGTTTGTTTGAAGCGACGCCGATTGAGGTCACCGTGCCGGAGGACCCCTATTGGGGACCGTTGGTAAAGGGCTTTTTAAAGGGACCTGCTGGTCAAGTGGTGATGAAACACTTGGAAGCGGCCCAGAAGGCGGGTGATACGATTTACCCGCCTTTGCCATTGCGCGTCTTTGAGGTAACGCCTTTTAAGTCGGTGCGCGTAGTGATCCTCGGTCAAGATCCTTATCATGGCGAGGGACAAGCGGAAGGTTTAGCCTTTTCGGTTCCTAACGGCGTGAAGGTACCACCGTCGCTACGCAATATTAAAAAAGAGATTGGTCTGGAATACGGCATTGAACCCACGAAGCAAGGGTCGTTGATGGGGTGGGCAACGCAAGGCGTGTTGTTATTGAATGCGGTGATGACCGTAAAGAAACAAACCCCGGCGTCCCATAGTAAGTGGGGGTGGCAACACTTAAGCGATGAGGTGATTCGCTTATTGTCGGAAGAGGGTGACCCCATGGTCTTTATGCTCTGGGGGAATTTCGCTAAAGAAAAGCGCGCTCTCATTAATGAAGCTCGTCATTTAGTCTTGACGGCCAACCATCCTTCGCCGTTATCCGCCACGAAGCCCCCAGAACCCTTTATTGGGTGTGGGCATTTTAAGAAGGCAAACGAGTGGCTCGTGGCGCAAGGTCGTGCCCCGATTGAGTGGGTGATTTAAGTCATACACAACAATTTTTAGCAAATACCGTAAACAGGCTATTTGCGGGGGTCGGGAAATTCCGCATAATACGACTCCTCAGCGATGAACGAGTCGCTGAACAAAAAAAAGTTTTAAAAAAGATTTGACAAGTTTCAAATTCTTATATAAACTTAAAACTTCGCTTCTAACGAAGCAACGATCTTTAAAAATCAGAATTCAACGAACCGATAAGTGTGAACAT